>CAZZZU010000014.1:0-53801 GCA_964658805.1 uncultured Steroidobacteraceae bacterium | reverse complement strand
CATGGTGCCGGCATCCGGCAGTGCGATCCGGCCGAGTATCACGTCGCGCGCGTACCAAGCCTGCGCGTCGAACATGTTGAAAGTGTAAAACTGGTCCTGCATGCCCAGATAAATCAGCTTTGGATTCGGCTGCCAGAAAACCCCTTTGTAGAGATTGAGCGGATACAGACGGTTGTTGGTCTTGAGCCGCAAACTCTCTTCGAGAAACGGAAAGTGGTGCAGGTAACCCGTGCAAAGCACGATGGCATCGACGTCGCGGCTCGAGCCATCCTTGAAGAATGCGGTGCGGCCCTTGACGTGCGTGAGCAAGGGCCGCTCTTCGAATCCTTGCGGCCACGCAAAGCCCATCGGCTTGGTGCGGTAACTGAAGGTGATAGAGCGCGCGCCGTATTTGAAGCACTGCGTGCCGATATCCTCGGCCGAATAACTGCTGCCCACCAGCAGAATATCCTTGCCGGCGAACTCGTTGGCATCGCGAAAATCGTGCGCATGCAAGACCCGGCCCGGAAAGCGGTCGAAGCCCGGGAAGCCCGGCATATTGGGCGTGGAGAAATGCCCGCTCGCGACGATGACGTGGTCGAACACCTCCTCGTACAATGTGTCGCGCTCCAGGTCTTTGATCGCCACGGTGAAGCGACCCGACCCGGCGTCATAGCGCACGCCGCGCACCGCTGAGTGAAAGCGGATTTTTTCGCGTACGCCGCTCTTGGCGAGACGTCCCTTGATGTAATCGTGCAGCACGGCGCGGGGTGGATAGGAAGGAATCGGTCGGCCGAAATGTTCCTCGAAGCCATAGTCGGCAAACTCGAGACACTCCTTCGGGCCGTTCGACCAGAGGAAGCGGTACATGCTGCCGTGGACGGGCTCGCCGAACTGGTCGAGGCCGGTACGCCATGTGTAGTTCCACAGGCCGCCCCAATCACCCTGCTTTTCAAAACACACCACCTCCGGCACGGTGGCACCTGCGCGCGCCGCACTCTCGAACGCGCGCAGCGCGGCCATGCCGCTGGGACCGGCACCGATGACGGCCACGCGGCCTTGCACTGCTGAGCTCATGCGCGCACCTTGAATTTTTGCGGATCGTAAAAAGGGAATGGCCCCACCGTCGCAGTGAGACGCTTCTGACGGCCGTCGAGTTTGCCGATCTCGAGCTTCTCGCCCTGCTGCGCGTGCGTCACATCGACGCGGGCCAGGGCGATGTGAGCGCGCAGCACCGGCGAGCGTGTCGCGCTGGTCACGACGCCGAGCTGCGTGCGTCCCGAAAAAATCGGATCGCCATGGCCGACCAGGTCGTCGCTGTCGATGGTCAATCCCACCAGCTGGCGCTGCGGATGCGCGCGACGGCGCGCGAGTGCTTCCGCACCGATGTACGGGTCCGCTTTTTGCGCGCTCACGGCAAAGCCGATGCCCGCCTCGAAGGGGTCGGTCTGATCGCAAAATTCTGCACCCGCGAATACCAGCCCCGCCTCGATGCGCAGGATGTCGAGTGCCGCGAGCCCCATGGGCGCGAGGCCGTACTCGCGTCCTGCCTCCCAAACCGCGTCCCACACCGCCACGCCGGTATCGGGATGACACCAGATCTCGTAGCCGAGTTCACCGGAGTAGCCTGTGCGGGAGACCACCACGGGCGCGTCGCCGATGCGGCCGATGGTGAAGCGAAACCAGCCGAGTTCGGTCAGCGTCGGCTGATGCGCCGGGGTTTGCACGAGCTTTGCGAGCAGTTCGCGCGAACGCGGTCCCTGCACGGCCAGGTTGTGCAGTTGATCGGTCGACGACCGGCACCACGCAGCCAGTCCCCTCGCGACGGCCAGTTCGCGCAGCCACACGCCACAGTAAGGGTCGCCGCAGACCAGTCGAAAATTATTGGCGCCCAACCGAAATACGGTGCCGTCATCCAGCATGCCGCCGGTCTCATAGCAGAGCGCGGTGTACACCACCTGGCCCACCGCCAGCCTGCGGATGTCACGCGTCACGGCGAGCTGCAGCAGAGCCTCGGCATCCGGTCCGGTGATTTCGAATTTGCGCAGTGCCGACAGGTCGATACAGGCGACGCGCTCCCGGCATGCCCAGTATTCATCGATCGGCCCGTTCGCGGCATAGGAGGTCGGCGTCCAGAAACCGCGGTAGTCGACGATCGAGCGGGTCAGTGCCGACGTGCGCGCGTCGAAACCGCTCTTGCGGGTCATCTCGGGCGCGGCGTCTGGCGTCATACGGTTGGCATTTCCTTTGGAAAATCCGGCGCTTTTATCGTACACGCGCACCTGTATGTCGGTGGGCTGCCAGCCGTTGGCCGGATCGATATCATCGGCACAGCTCGACGAGGCGCAGACCAGATCGGTCAAGGCCCGCAGCAATACATAGTCACCGGGCCTCGACCACGGCTCATCGCTGCCGATACTGCCGTCGGCCTGCACGAAGGTATTATAGAAAAAATTCAACGCGGGCCAGCCGGCGCGCGGCGCAATGCCATGCGGCGCAATCGCCCGGTTGAAATTATCCGTGCAATTGGCGTGGCCGGGATAGCCCTGATCGGCGTAATACTTGGCCGTGCAGGCGAGCAGGAAGGCGTCATGCCGGCCCACCGTATCGCGCACGATCTCGAGCAGTGGCTGCATGCGGCCGTCGAAATATTTGCTGTGTAATCCAGGTCCGGGCATGGCATGTCCCATGAGCGTGCGCGTGACCGTCGCATCGATACCCCACTCCACGCCAGCCGCGAGCGCCGCGGCATCAAAGGCGATGAAGTCCGAGCATTGCTTACCCGCGATGTCGACGATCTGAATGTAGTCGCCGGCGGCCACCCGATAAGCGCTCGCGCTCGCCGCGGCCACGCGCAGGTCGAGCGTCGGCTCTGCCAGCGGCGCCGGCGGCTCGAACGCAGCGCCGCTCAACGTCAACTGCAACTGGGTGGCGGGCAGCTGCTCTTGCGGCGCCATAGTGCGTCCAGGCACCAGCAGCAGGCAGCTCAACGGCGCAGTCGTCTCGAGCAGTGTGCGGCGTCCGGGCGCGCCGTCCCCGGCGAGCAGGCGATAACCCCGCGCCTGATCGAATCCATCGTGCAATGCCCGACGCACCGCTACCTGCGCCGCGGTGTCGCAAAATTCCGGCGCGAAGCGCGCCAGCGACAACGCCGGATCGAGTTCGATGTCATCGGGACTCGAAATGGTGCCGCCGCCGTCGGCCACGAACAGCACCGCGGACTGCAAGCCCTCGAGATCGACGATTTCGGCAGCCGCGCCCGGTAGCAAGGTGAAGCGCAATGCGCCGTGCCCGGGCACGAAATGCGACTGACGTTCCTGACGCAGTACAGTTGTCATGCTTTCAGCCTCAACCCCGTTGGGTCGTAGAAAATGGGCGAGGTCACCGTCGCGTTCACGTCTTGCCCCCGCAGCGGATCATGGATGCGCACTTCCTCGCCGACGCGGGTCGCTCCGCCGCGCAAAAATCCCAGCCCGATCCAATGCCCGAGCGTCGGCGAATAGGCCACCGAGGACACGAAACCTTGGTCGTTTTCCAAGGTCGCTGCCGCGCCCGACGTGAGCAGATGCGCGCCCGACTGGATTTGCCGTCCCGCCTGCACGGGCTTCAAGCCGATCAGTGCCGGACGCGCAGGATCGCTGAGTCCGGCGCGGGCGGCAAGCATCCGGCCGATGTAATCCTTTTTGGTCGACGCGAGCTTGCCGAGCCCCAGATCGGCAGCCGTGGTGGTGCCATTCAACTCGTTGCCGGCGACATGGCCTTTCTCGATGCGCATCACGCCCAGCGCCTCGGTGCCATACGGCACGATGCCGAAGGGCGCACCGGCCTCACACAGCGCGCGCACCACGGCATCGCCGCAGCGCGCCGGCACCGCCAGTTCATAGGCCAGCTCACCGGAGAACGAAATGCGAAACAAGCGCGCCGGCCTGCCGTCCCAAATGAACTCGCGGCACGCCAGATACGGGAACGCGGCGTTGCTCACGTCGAGCGCGTCACCGAGCAGCGCCTCGAGCACACGCCGGGCGTGCGGTCCGGCCAGCGCAAACTGCGCCCATTGCTCCGTGACTGAGACGAGCTGGACGTCGAGTTCAGGCCAGAGCACCTGGTGCGCGTGCTCGAGATGCTGCATGACTTTCGCCGCGTTCACCGTGGTGGTCGATGCGACGAAATGATCGGTGCCGAAGCGTGCCACCGTCCCGTCGTCCAGCACGATGCCGTCTTCACGCAACATCAGTCCATAGCGCACCTTGCCCAGCGGCAGCGAGGCCATGACGTTGCAATACACCCGGTCGAGAAAGACGGCGGCATCGACGCCTTGAATGTCGATCTTGCCGAGCGTCGACACGTCGCAGACACCGACCTTCGAGCGCACGCCGTTCACTTCACGCGCCACGGTCGTGCGCCAGTCGCCCTCGCCGGGCGCCACGAACCATTGCGCGCGCAGCCACGCGCCGGCCTCCACGAACACGGCACCCTGTTCGCCGGCCCAGCCGTGGCTCGCGGTCAGGCGCGTGGGTTTGAACTCACGGCCGCGGTGCAGTCCCGCGAACGCGCCGATCGCGACCGGCGTATACGGCGGCCGCAGCGCCGTCGTCCCGACCTCCGCGATACCGCGCGCCGTCAGCGCCGCCATGATGGCGTGGCCATTGAGGCTCGAGGTCTTACCCTGGTCAGTCGCCATACCCAGGGTTGTGTAACGTTTGAGCAGCTCGACCGAGCGGAAACCTTCGCGCGCGGCGAGTTCGACATCCGTAGCGGTCACGTCATGTTGAAAATCGACGAAGGCCTTGCCGCGCGTCGGGCTGACCCGCCACAGCGGCGCGCTCGCGCAGCACTCCGGATCGGTATCCGGCACAGCGCCCGGCGTTGCCTCGAAGCCGGCCGCGGTCGCGGCGGCGGCACCCGCCGCGGCGCCGGTCAGGAGCGCACCGGCCAGCGTCAACTCGCCGGCGGTCGCCCCCGCCACGCGCAGGCCGCGCGGCAAATCGCCCGGCAGAAACGCGCTGCTGGCGTCGTCCCAGCGTGGCCGGTGACCGAGATGCGTGCTCAGCGCAAGATTCGGATTCCAGCCGCCCGACATCGCCAGCACATCGGCATCGAGGGTGGCGCTCTGACCACGCGTGTCGCGCACGGTGACGGCCTGCAACGCCCGGCCGCCGCGCGTGCCCGTCACTTCGGTGCCTAATCGGCAGGGCACGTCGAGCTGCCGGGCTGCATCGACCAGTGCCGGCGCAACGGCCTTGCGGGCATCGATGATCGAAACGACGCTGACGCCCGCCGCGTGCAGATCGAGCGCCGTACGCCAGCCGTCATCGGTGCTCGTGAACACCGCCACGCGCCGGCCGGGCGCGACGCGATATCGATGCAGATAAGTGCGCACTGCCGAGGCCATCATCACGCCCGGCCGGTCGTTGCCGCCGAATACGATCGGCCGTTCGATTGCCCCGGCGGCCAGCACGGTCTGTTTCGCGACGATGCGCCACAGGACCTGCCGTGGCTGATGCGGCAGCGGCACCGGCAGATGATCGGACACCCGCTCGATCGCACCGAAGGTTTGCGCGTCGTAGGCGCCGAACACCGTGGTGCGCGGCATGAGCCGGACCTCCGGCATCCCGGCCAGCTCTGTAACGACAGCCCTGGCCCACTCGGCCGCGCCCTGTCCTTCGATGCTGCGCGCCTCGCCATTCAAGCGGCCGCCGAAGAGAAAGTCTTCATCGCACAGAATCACGCGCGCGCCCGCGCGGCCCGCGGCGCGCGCCGCAGCGAGCCCGGCGGGCCCCGCGCCGATCACCAGCACATCGCAATGCGCGTAACCCTTGTGGTAGCTGTCCGGATCCGCCGCCGTGCTGGCACGACCCAAGCCCGCGGCACGCCGGATCACCGGCTCATAGAGTTTTTCCCAGAAGGCGGCCGGCCACATGAACGTTTTGTAGTAAAAGCCGGCAGCCAGCAACGGTGCGAAGGCCCCATTGACGGCGCCGCAGTCCCAGGCGAGCGACGGCCACCGGTTCTGGCTGCGTGCCTCGAGTCCCGCATACAGTTCAGTCACCGTGGCGCGTGTATTCGCCTCGCGCCGAGCGCCACTGCGCAGTTCGAGGAGCGCGTTCGGTTCTTCGGAACCGGCGGTGAGGATGCCGCGCGGCCGGTGGTACTTGAAAGAGCGTCCGATGAGCCGCGTGCCGGCCGCCAGCAGGGCCGAGGCCACGGTATCGCCGGCGTAGCCCGCATAGGCTTTGCCGTCGAAGCTGAATTCGAGCGGCCGCTCGCGTTCGATGCAGCCTGCACCGGGCAGCCGAAAAGGCGCGCTCATGTGCCGAGCCCTGCGTCCGCGTACGCCGCTGCGGAGATTTCGTGCGTGCGCGTGTCGCGGCTCACGCGCAGCCAGCTGCGACAGCCGAACGCGTGATACCACAGCTCGACATGCAACCCGGCGGGGTTGGTGCGCAGATAGGTCGCGTCGATAAAACGATTCAGGGCATCCGCGCCGTCCGGATCCGGTCGTACGATCGCCGCATCACCCAGGTAGCTGAATTCGGTCAAATCGCGCACGCCACAAAAAGGACAGGGTATGCGCATCGCTAATGCAGGTTCGGCTGCGGGCCCGAACCCTTCTCATCGATCAGGTGGCCGGTGGCGAATCGGTCCAGGCGAAAGGCGGCTGCGGTCGGGTGAGACGCGTCGCTCGCGAGCAGATTCGCAAAGCACCAGCCCGACGCCGGCGTGGCCTTGAAGCCGCCGTAACACCAGCCGGCATTCAAGTACAGGCCCGGCAGTGGCGTTCGATCGATGATGGGCGAGCCGTCCATGGACATGTCCATGATGCCGCCCCACGAGCGCAGCATGCGGACCCGTCCGAGCGATGGCATCAGCGCCATGCCGCCTTCACACACGTCCTCGACCGTGGGCAAGTTGCCGCGCTGCGCATAAGAATTGTAGCCATCGATGTCGCCGCCAAACACGAGGCCACCCTTGTCCGACTGGCTGATATAAAAATGGCCCGCGCCGAACGTGACGACCCCATCGATGAAGGGCTTGACCGCCTCGGAGACGAAGGCCTGCAGCACGTGGCTCTCGATCGGCAGACGCAGACCCGCAAGCGCTGCGACTTGCGAGGTGCGGCCGGCCACGGCCAGACCCACCTTGGCCGCCTTGATCGCGCCGCGCGTGGTCTCGACGCCGATGACCCGGTCGCCATCCCGCAGAAAGCCCGTGACCTCGCAGTTCTGGATGATGTCGACGCCGCGCTCGCTGGCAGCGCGTGCATAGCCCCAGGCGACGGCGTCATGGCGCGCGGTGCCGCCGCGTCGCTGCAACAAGCCGCCCTTGATCGGAAAGCGCGCGCCTTCGAAGTCGAGCATCGGCAACAGACGCCGCACCGCATCCTGGTCTAGCAGTTCCGCAGCGACGCCATGCATCAGCATGGCATTACCGCGGCGCGCATAGGCGTCGCGCTGCCCATCCGAGTGAAACAAATTGAGCACACCGCGCTGGCTCACCATCGCGTTGTAATTGAGATCCTGCTCGAGGCCTTCCCAGAGCTGCATCGACAATTCGTAAAACGGATTGTTGCCTGCGAGCAAATAATTCGAGCGGATGATGGTGGTGTTGCGCCCGACATTGCCGGAACCGATCCAACCCTTCTCGAGCACGGCCACGCGCGTGATGCCGTGCACCTTCGCAAGATAGTGCGCGGTGGCGAGGCCGTGGCCGCCACCGCCGACGACAATTACATCGTAGGCAGGCTGCGGCGCTGCATCGCGCCAGGCCGGGCCCCAGCCGCGTTGTCCCGAAAGCGCCTCGCGCAGCAGCGAAAAGATCGAATACCGCATGGGTCAGAGTCCATGCGGACCCGGACTGCTCCCCGGAATCCACGAAGTGCCGGCGAGAGGCACGCCGGCCATGGCCGCGGCCTCCACCGTCAGGGCCACCAGATCTTCTTTCTCGAGGTGATGCACATCCTGCTTGCCGCAGGCGCGCGCGATGGTGGTCAGTTCCATGGTGAGCGTGCGCAGGTAGTTCTTCAGGCGCTGCGCCCCCACGGCGGGCTCCAGGCGCAACTCGAGTTCCGGATCCTGCGTCGTGACGCCGACCGGACATCGGCCGGTATGACAGTGATGGCAAAAGCCGGGCGCCGTCCCGAGTCGCGCGTAATCTTCGAGCGCCGACACGTGCTCACCCCCGGCGATGTAACTGCTGCTGTTGCAGCCGAGCGCCACCAGCACGCCTTGTCCGAGGGCAACGGCATCAGCGCCCATGGCAAGCGCCTTGGCGACATCGGCGCCGCTGCGGATGCCGCCCGAGATGATCAGTTGCACGGTGCCGCGCATGTTCAGGTCGTCGAGCGCCTCGACCGCCTGGCGCAGGGCCGCTAGAGTGGGAATGCCGACATTCTCGATGAATACCGTCTGGGTCGCGGCGGTCCCGCCTTGCATGCCGTCGACCACGATGACATCGGCGCCCGCGTTGACGGCAAGCTTGACGTCGTGCAGCACGCGCGTCGCGCCCACTTTCACATAAATGGGCTTTTCCCAATCGGTGATTTCGCGCAGTTCCTTGATCTTGATGACCAGGTCATCGGGCCCGGTCCAGTCCGGGTGACGGCACGCCGAGCGTTGATCGACGCCTTCGGGAAGCGTGCGCATGCGGGCGACGCGCGGATTGACCTTCTGACCGAGCAGCATGCCGCCGCCACCCGGCTTGGCACCCTGGCCGATGACGATCTCGATGGCGTCGGCGCGCCGCAAGTCGTCGGGGTTGAAGCCGTAGCGCGACGGCAGACATTGATAAACGAGCGTCTTGGACGAGACGCGCTCCTCGGACGTCATACCGCCATCACCGGTGGTGGTCGACGTGCCGACCTCGGAAGTGGCCCGACCCAGCGCCTCTTTGACGCGCGCGGATAAGGCACCGAAACTCATGCCGGCAACCGTGATGGGAATCGCCAGCTCGATGGGTTTCGATGCGTAGCGCGTGCCCAGGAGCGTGCGCGTGCTGCAACGCTCCCGATAACCTTCCAGCGGATATCGCGACAGCGACGCGGCCAGAAACAACAGGTCATCGAAATTCGGCACGCGCCGCTTCGCGCCGAGGCCGCGGATCTCGTACAGCCCCGTGGCCGAGGCGCGCTGGATATAATCGATGGTCTGACGGTCGAAGCCCGCCGACTCCTCGAGTTGCAGGCCGCTCACGTCAATACTCCTGCTCGGCGTCGGCATGCCAGTGATACAGACTCTTCGCCGATGCCACCCGTCTGAACTCATGTGCCGGATAGGACATGCCCGCCGCCGTGAGCAGGCCCGTGAGCGCGGTAAGATCGGCCGTCGTCATGGGTTCGAAGCGCGCGTCGGCGCCGAGCGAGCGCACGCTGCCGCGCACATAGATCACCGCTTCGTAGAGCGAGTCGCCGAGCGCATCCTGGGCATCGCCGCAGATGACCAGTCGACCCGCCTGCGCCATGAAGGCCGAAAAGCTGCCGACGCTGCCGCCGACCACGATGTCGCCACCTTTGAGCGAGATGCCGCAGCGTAAGGAGGCATCACCATCGATGACGAGCAGTCCACCATGCGCGGACGCGCCTGCCGCGGTCGAGGCGAAGCCGCGCACGTGAACGCGCCCCGACATCATGTTCTCGCCGGCGCCGGGGCCGGCGTTGCCATGCACCGTGACCGACGCCAGTTGGTTCATGCCGGCGACGTAGTAACCCACATGGCCGTAGATGTCCACGTGCAGGTCTGCGTTCAGGCCGCAAGCCACACTATGGGCGCCGTCCGGGTGATGGACCTGCACGTCGCGCACGCCCTCACGCACGGCTTCCTGATGCAGATAGCCGTTCAGCTGCCGTAGCGAATGTCGGCTCAAATCGAATTCGCGGGCGTGCACGTCCGTAACTAGACTCGCCATCGATAGATCTCTTCCGGCTTGGGTTCGAAGATACTGGCGTGATCGATGTCCGGCAATTTGGAGAGCGAGCGAAATTCAGATGCGATGGCGACGTAATCGTCCGTCTCGGCCACCACGGCCGGTTTGCAGGCAAAGGCGTCGCGCACGATCAGCAGCTCGGTCTCGGTGCCCATCAGGAAAGTATAAAAACCGTCCAGCTGACTGAAACCGCGTTCTACTGCTTCGACGAGGTCGTCGCCCTCGCGCAGCCGCCATTCGAAGAAGCGGCAAGCCGCCTCGGTGTCGTTGTCGGTCTCGAATTTGATACCGAGCGGCTCGAGCTGCTTGCGCACCAGGTGCGGATTGGAAAGCGAACCATTGTGCACCAGGCAAAAGTCCCGTCCCGCCGTAAACGGGTGGGCATGCGCCGGCGTCACCGCGGATTCCGTGGCCATGCGTGTGTGTCCCACCAGATGCGAGCCGCGCAATGCACCGAATCCATAACGCTGCGCGATTTCGGCAGGCGGTCCCACGTCCTTGTACAAATCGATGCGCCGGCCGACCGACAATACGGCGACGCTGCCGGCGTGCTGCCCGAGCCACTCGACGATCCGGTCCGGATTGGCGGCGCTGGTCAGAACCGCCTGATTGGCGTTGACCTCGATCGTCAGCGCCGCATCGAATGCCGTTCTCAGCTGTTCGAGCAGCCGCGTCCAGTCAGGTACGTGCTCGCCGCTGTAAAGACTGATCTTGTGCTGCAAACCGGGTACCGGTGCGGTGTACACCGCAAGGCCCGCGGAGTCCGGCCCCCGCTCGGTCATGCCCGTCAGCATGGGCACCAGCAAAGCGCCGAGCTGATCGCGCATGGCGACGTTCTTGATCAACAAACCGACGATGCCGCACATACGTCTAGAAGAATTCCAGGTAACGGTTCGTTTCCCACGACGAGACGTGGCGCGAATACTCGGTCCATTCCATGCGCTTCAAGCGGATGAACTCGCGCGCGAGGTCCGCGCCCAAGCCCTCACGGACGATCTCGTCGGCCTCCAGCGCATCAATGGCTTCATGCAACGATTGCGGCAGCACCTTGATGCCGCGTTCCGCCAATGCGTCCGGCGACAATTCGTACAGATTTACGTTCTGCGCAGGGCCGGGATCCAGATTCCGATCGATGCCGTCGAGGCCTGCGGCAATCAGTGCGGCGCTGAACAGATAAGGATTGCAACTCGCATCCGGTAAGCGGATTTCCAGTCGACCATGCGGTACCCGTACGCAGGCGGTACGGTTGTTGTCGCCATAAGCAATATAGGCCGGCGCCCAGGTGGCGCCGGACAAGGACCGTCCCACCACCAATCGCTTATAGGAGTTCACGGTCGGTGCCGCAATGGCGCACAGGGCACGCGCATGCGTGAGCACGCCGGCCAAGAACTGTCGCGCCAATGCGGATAGACCCATCCCGGAAGGATCGCTGGGATCGTGAAAGGCATTTTTCGCGGCAGCCGATCCGACCGAGACGTGGAAATGCGCCCCGCTGCCGGCCCGGTTCGCAAACGGCTTCGGCATGAAAGTCGCGGTCATGCCGTGTTTGTGCGCTATCTCGCTCGCTGCCATCTTGACGAAGATGAAATTATCGGCGGACTTGAGCGCGCCGTCGTAGGTGAAATTGATCTCGAACTGGCCATTGCCGTCTTCGTGATCGATCTGATACACATCGATGCCCACTGAACGCAGGCCCTCGACCATTTCATCGAGTACGGCGCGTGACCGATACAGGCCCTTGTAGTCGTAGCATGGCTTGTCCAATGTGTCGGTACGGTCCGCCGGCTGCAAGGACCCGTCCGTGGCGCGCGTCAGCAGCATGAACTCGGGCTCGATGCCGGTGAACAAAGTCAGGCCGCGTGCGGCCAGACGGGTAATCTGCGCCTGCAGGGCAACACGCGAGCAGTAAGGATAGCTCTTGCGGTTGACCACGCCGTTGCAAATGAGCCGCGCGTAGCCCGGCATCCAAGGAATGTTTTGCAGCGTCGACAGATCGCCAACCGCCATGTAATCCGGGCCTTCGGGCCCCATGCCAAAGCCCCACAACGCGAACCCGGCGAAGCCGGCGCCGTCGGTCAACACCATGTCCAGATGCTGCACGGGCACGGCTTTGGCCTTCGCCGCGCCATGGATGTCGACGAATTGCGCCAGCACATAGCGGATGCCGTGCTGTTTGAAGAACTGCTGCGCCTCGTCTTGATTCATCTCGTGACTCGTTGACGGTAGCCGTGGAATATAACCATGATTTTACCGCCAAGCAACTTCTTTGCATGAGGCGCAAACATCAATCGGGCAAGGTCTTGTCCAGCGTGATCGGCAATGTGCGCACGCGTCGACCGGTGGCGTTGTAGATCGCATTGGCAACCGCCGCGCCGACACCGGTAATACCGATTTCCCCAACGCCCCGTGCACCCATGGGCGCATGCGGGTCGGGTATGTCGGTCCACAGGACCTCTATCTCCGGCACATCCATATGGACCGGCACATGATACTCGGCGAGGCTCGGGTTCATGATGCGCCCGGTCCGCTCGTCGAAGTGAGTCTCTTCCATCAAGGCAAGGCCCAAACCCATGACGATGCCGCCGCGGAACTGACTTGCGGCGGTCTTGGCATTGATGATCCGTCCGCAGTCGAACGACCCCAGAAAACGTTTGACACGAGGCTCGCCGGTGATCGCGTTGACGTGCACTTCGCAAAACATCGCGCCATGCGAATGCATCGACCAGTGCGAAAATTCAAGAGGTTGAGGCGCGCTGGCTTCGACGCTGATTTCCGTGCGCTCCGCACGACTCAGGATTGCTGCGTAGCTTTCCCGGCGCTCGGGTGCATCGATGGCGACCAGGTCGCCTTCGCGCGCCGTCACCTCGTCGGCCTTGAGGCCTGCCAACGGACTGGCCTTCCCCGCGATCTTGAGGAATTCAGTCACCAATTCCCGATGGGCGGCGGCGACCGCAGCCCCGATCGAGGCAGTCTGCTGCGACCCACCGGCGAGCACGACGCCGGGAAATTGAGAATCACCGTACAGGACAGTGACCCGCTCGAGGGGCAATCCCAGCCGCTCGGCGGTGACGATTGCATGCGTCGTGGCGGTGCCCATCCCCATTTCATGGGCTGCGATCTCAACCGTGGCACGCCCGTCCTTGGTCAGTGTCAGGCGCGCGGCGCCCCCTGGCATGCGGTAATACGGATACGTTGCGGTCGCGCATCCCATCCCGATCAACCATTCTCCCTCGCGCCGCATCCCGGGTTTGGCGGTGCGCGCGTGCCAACCGAAGTGCGTCGCGCCTGCGCGATACGCCTCGACGATGTGCCGGGAGGAAAATGGGGTGCCCGCGGTTGGATCTTGTTGAGGCTCATTGCGGACGCGAAGCTCGATCGGATCTATGCCGAGTTGTTCGGCCAACTCATCGACCGCACACTCCAAGGCAAAGGTGCCGACCGCCTCGCCCGGCGCCCGCATGAACGTGTTCGACAGCATGTCCATCCGCGTCGTTTCGACGTCCAAGCGGAAGCTGCCGGCGGCATAGGCTGACTTGGCGGGCAAAATGAAAGGCTCAGGCATGTTGTTGTGCCGGCCCATGGGCACCACACCCGTGTGTATTAGCGCATCGAACCGTCCATCGGCTTGTGCGCCGATCGCCACCCGCTGCTCCGTCAAGGTGCGACCGCCCACCAGCCGATACACGCCCTCCCGGGACAGCACCAGTCGCACCGGTCGCCCGATCAGCTTGGACGCCGCGGCGGCGAGGATCTGATGCTGCCACACCGTTTTGCCACCGAATCCGCCCCCCACGAACGGTGACGTGACGTGAACTTGTTGCTCATCGATACCGAACACTTGCGCCAACGTCCACGCCGTGTGACTCACACACTGCGATGCATCGTGAAGGATGAGGCGTTCCCCCGCCCATCCGGCCGTGACCGCGTGCAGCTCGATGGCATTGTGGTTGTACATCGGCGTCTGAAACAGCGAATCCACTTTGAAGGGCGCCGCGGCAAGCGCTGCATCGGCATCACCGATTTTGACCACGAGCGGTTCACCCTGGAAAACGCCTGCTTGCGTCTGCGCTTTGGCGTGATGAAAAGCGGTCTCGGCGGCTTGCGTTTCGTATTCGCAACGGATGAGCGACCTGGCGTGATCGGCCTCTTCCTGCGACCCGGCCAGAATCACCGCGATAGGCTGACCGTTCCAGTGGACTTGATCGTCCTGCATGACCGGCAGGCCGTCCCCCGCCGCCGCTTTGGCGGCCGACATGAACGCGGGCGCCGGTTTGAGTGTAGGTGCGTTGCGATGTGTCATGACCAGTACCACACCGGCCGCGGCCTCGGCCGCCGCAACGTCCATCGACACAATCCGGCCGCGTGCCACGGTGCTGTAAGCGATCGCTGCATAGAGCAAATCGTGCATCGGAACGTCAGCCGCGAAGGCGGCGGCGCCCGTGACCTTTGCTGACCCGTCCACGCGGGAGATTGACCGGCCGATGAGCCCATCGCGGCGCGCAATCAAGGGATCGGGCGTGCCACCGGGCAGCCAGGAATCGGGCGCGTGCTCGACCGCTTTCTTCATCACCGTTTGGACAGCTTCGCTGATGATACTCACTGCACTTCTCCTGCCAACTCGGTCAGTACGGCGACGATGGAGCGCCGCGCCAGCCCGACCTTGAACGCGTTGTGGCTTAACGGCTTGGCGGCCGCGAATTCCTCATCCGTGGCTGCCAGAAAGTGGGCGAGGGTTGCCGACCGACCTGTCAGGTACCGCTCGAGCTTCACGGCGCGCCAAGGCTTATGGGCCACGCCTCCCAACGCGACGCGAATTTCTTGGATCGATCCGCCCTCCATTCGCAGTACGGCGGCGACCGACACCAGCGCGAAGGCATAGCTCGCCCGATCACGCACCTTCCGATACGTGGAGGCAGTGTGCGGCAACGCCGCCGGCAGTTCCACGGCCGTGATCAAGTCGCCGGGCGCGAGCGTCGTGTCCGTTTGCGGTTGGTCTCCCGGCAGCCGATGCAGCTCTGTGAATGGAATCGTCCGCTCCCCGTGCGAGTTCGACACGTGCACGACCGCATCGAGCGCCGCGAGGGCGACGCACATGTCCGACGGATGCGTGGCGACACAGGCGGCCGACGCACCGAGGATGGCATGTATTCGATTGATGCCATCGATGGCATCGCAGCCCTGGCCAGGACTGCGCTTGTTACAGCGGGAGCCGTCTTCATCGTAAAAGTAACTGCACCGCGTTCGCTGCAACAGGTTGCCGCCCACGGTCGCCATGTTGCGTATCTGCGCCGACGCACCCGCGAAGATGGCTCGCGCCAGCAGGGGATATCGGCTACGAACCGCCCGATGCTCGGCGACGGCCGTGTTTCGGGCGGCGGCGCCGATCAGCAAGCCGCCGTTTTCCGTTGCAGTGATCTTGCTGGATAGGCCCGTGACATCCACCAGCACGCTCGGGTGCTCGAGCGTCTCGCGCATCAGGTCGACCAGGTTCGTGCCGCCACCCAGGTATTTGGCGCGTGTCGCGCCGCCGCTGGCAATCGCTTCCGCCACATCAGCCGCGCGCACATAGGTAAAGGGTGTCATTCGGTCATCTCCTCGTGATACTGCGTGATCGCCGCAACGATGCCGTTGTAGGCGCCGCACCGGCATAGATTGCCGCTCATGCGCTCCTGAAGTTCCTCGCGCGTCAGCGCAACGGTTTCGCTGCCCAGATCGCCGGTCACGTGACTCGGTAGACCACGCTTGAGTTCACCGAGCATCCCAATCGCTGAGCAGATCTGCCCGGGCGTGCAATAGCCACATTGAAAACCGTCGTGTTCGATGAATGCGCGTTGCAAAGCATGCAGTGACCCTTCAGACGAGAGCCCTTCGATCGTGGTGACCGAACGGCCGTCATACTGCACCGCCAGCGCCAGACATGACAGGATTCGTTCGCCGTCCACCAACACCGTGCAAGCCCCGCACGCCCCTTGGTTACAACCTTTCTTGGTACCGGAGAGCAACAGATGCTCGCGCATCAAATCGAGCAGCGAGACCCGCGGATCGCGCGGGATTTCGGCCGCAGCCCCGTTGATGATGATCGGCATATGATTTCCTTTCGCTTGAACGGTGAGACGCGAACTGGTCGGAGCGGATGACATGCTACTCACTTAGGTGCAACAGGACGGATTAATTTCCCGGCGGTGGCGGCGACGCCTCGTTGAGATAAATGCCTATAGGCCATTAGCCAAAATCCTACCTCCGCCGGCGCGTCTATCCGGACAACCCGTCTGTCGGGAATGACGATACTGCGCTTGCAATGACGCAAGGCGTCACTCCGGATACTCGCATGAACCCAGACGTTGCTGAAACATCGCAGGCGCAGCTGGATGTAATCAAGGTCCTCGAAGAACGGCTCACCATCGCCAAGCGCGTGGTCGAAACCGGCGGCGGCATCCGACTCCGTAAGATTGTGCATGCCCAGACCGTCGATGTGACCGAGCCGCTTTCGCTCGAGTCCTTGAGCGTCAAACGCATCACCCTGAATCGCGATGTGGATGCGCCGGTCGCCATTCGCTACGAGGGCGAGGTCACCATTTTTCCGGTCGTCGAAGAGCGCCTGATCACACGCAAGCAACTCGTGCTCGTCGAGGAAATCCACGTCAGCAAAGTGCAGCAGACAGACCGCAGCACGCAGCAGGTCACCCTGCGACGCGAGGAAGTGATCGCCGAACGCCAAGATCCCGTCAGCGGTGAATGGTCAGTGATTGGTGCCGGCTTTTTACGCGCGCCGTGCGCGCAACGTGGCGACGAGCCAGCGCGCGAACCAAGGCAACACGCCGAGCACCGCTAATGAGCCTAGCAGTCGCAGGGACAGCACGTCCGACATCGAATTCAACGTTGCGAGTTGCGTACCGGCATTCACCAGGGCCAACGTCGTCGCAAACATGCCCAGCTGGCTGACCCAGTAGAAGGTGAGCGCCGGCAGCGATGTCAGCCCCATCACCAGATTGATGACGAAGTACGGGATGATGGGGATCAGGCGCAAGGTGAACAGGTAGAACGCCCCCTCGCGCCGAATGTTGTCGTTGAAGAGATTCAGGCGCTCGCCAAAACGACGCTGAACCGCCGCGCGAAACAGAAACCGGCTCGCCATGAACGCGAGTACCGCACCGATGCTCGAGGCGAATGACACGATGAGGGTGCCCTCCAGCAGCCCGAACAAGGCGCCACCCGCGATACTGAGCACGCCGGCGACGGGTATCGAGAGCGCAGCGCAGGCGATGTAAACGCCGAGATAGGCCAGCGGGAAACCGACCGGGTGTGCAGCGCGGTAGTCTGCGAGTGCGTGCTGACGCATCTTCAACGCACTCAAGCTCAATTCGTGCTGCCAGCCGAGTGAGAAAAAGACTGTGACGGCGACGAGCAAACCTAGGGCGAAGGACACGCGCAGCCAAAACCTCGATCGGGACGTTGGCGGGCTACTCATGCCTGTTTGCAATAGTGATTTTCGATAGGCTCACTCGAATTCGCCTGCGTCCGTTTCCAGCTCGAGCAAAGGCATGTCGTGCTGTGCCAGGCCCTGGACCTCCCCGCCGATGCTCAGCAATTGTGCCTGCCCTGATTGCAACTGCTTCTCACGACGTGCCCAGCGTTGCATCGTGGTGCTCTTTTCGGATTCCAATTCGTCCTTCAACTTTTTGAAGGTGTCGTACACCGCTTTCAGCTTAAACGCGAATTGCGGCGAGGTCAGGTAGTCGTACAGCGCCTCCATCTTCTCGCCCTTCCCCGCCGAGACGGCGCGTTGCCGATGCACGTCCATGATGCCGACGCGCAATACCTCCGCGACACTCACCGCGCACGTGGTCTGGGTCACCCAGATATCCTCATGGAGCGCAAAGTAAGCCTTGCCCGGCCATTCCTTCGGCAATACGCCCGGCACGGTGACCAGGATCCCGACCGCCGCACGACATTCGCGCATATCCTCCTTGAGCTTCGAAATCCACTGTACGTTCCAATCCTTGGCGCGTTTGGTTTCCCATAGGATGGTGCCCGCGATCTGCCCGGTCCGGGTCACGACGTGTTGCAGTACATCCCCGCCGCGCTGGCCTTTGCGCACCTCTTCGATGGTGTCGAGCGGAAACGCGCGGCGCAGGTTTTCCTCGATGGCCAGTTCCAGCACCTCGCCCTGCAGTTGCTGCGAGCCCTGCTCCGCCCGGCGTTTGGCCGTCTCCAGTTGTTGGCCCACATCGTCGAGCTTTTTCTGCAATTCGGCTTTTTCCAGTTGCGCGTGCGCATGCACCTCGGCGCGAATCTGCGCGGCCTGCGACTCGAGTTGCGACTGCACGCGTCTCTGTACCTCGAGCGCGAGCGCGGCGCGCTCATCGCGGATCTTGCCGCGCTCTTCGAGCAGCGTGACCTGTTCGGCGCGCAGCGTCGCAAGCTGATTCGCCTTTTCATCGAGCTGGCGTTCGAAAGACGCGCGTTCCAAGCCGATGAGCTCGGCGGCCTTGATCTTGGCGAGTTCGCGCGAGCGTGCTTCCAGTTGCGATTCCTTGGTCGTGAGCGCCGCCTCCCGTTGCCTGAACGCGTTGAGCTGCACATCCCGGTCAGCCAAGGCCTGGCGGACGGCTTCGATCTGGGTCTGCGCCGTGCGCGCCTGCGCTTCAGCCAGTTGCGCGGCGCGTGCTTCGACTGTGGACCTCTCGGCGTCGCGGAATGCGCCAAGCGCCTGAGCGCTGACGCCGGCTAACTGTTCGAGGGCCTTTTTGGCGAAACCGCGCTCCAGGCTGAATTCCTCGGCGCAGCCCGGACAGGTCACCGTAGTGTCATGCCGCAGAAGCAGCTGCTCGTTCTCCATCATCTTGTATCCTTGTGTCATGAAACTCGCGACCTACAACGTAAACGGTGTGAACGGCAGATTGCCGGTATTGCTGCGCTGGCTGGCCGAGTCCCGTCCGGACGTGGCCTGTTTACAGGAGCTCAAGGCGCCGCAGGAGAAATTTCCCGAAGATGCCATTCGCAACGCGGGCTACAACGCCATCTGGCACGGCCAGAAGAGCTGGAATGGTGTGGCCATTCTCGCGCGCGGCGCGCAGCCTGTCGAAGTCCGCCGCGGGCTTCCCGGCGATCCTGAAGACCTTCACAGCCGCTACATTGAAGCGCGCGTCTTCGGGCTGCGCGTCGGCTGTCTGTATCTTCCCAATGGCAACCCTGCGCCGGGTCCGAAGTTCGATTACAAGCAGCGCTGGTTCGAGCGCTTTACGCAGCATGCGGCAGAACTCGTCGACCTTACAGAGCCGGTAGTGCTGGCCGGTGATTACAATGTGATGCCGACGGAACTCGATGTCTACAAGCCCGAGCGTTGGGTCGATGATGCCCTCTTCCGCCCCGAGATTCGGCAGGCCTTCCACACGTTGCTGGCCCAAGGCTGGACGGATTCGCTGCGCACCCTGCACCCGGAAAAGGTAATTTATACTTTTTTTGATTATTTTAGAAATGCGTATGGCCGCAATGCCGGTTTAAGAATAGATCATTTGCTGTTGAACCCCACCCTGGCGCCACGTCTTAAAGCCGCTGCCGTCGATCACGACGTTCGCGGCTGGGAAAAGACCAGTGATCACGCCCCCACCTGGATCGAACTCCTGGATCGGTAAAGCACGTGCCGTTTCAGAAAATGTCCAGGCGGTAAATTCGGATGATCGAAGTCATCGTCCGCAGACCGCAACATGCCAATTTTCTCCATGACGCGACGCGACGGCAAGTTATGTATCGATGTGAAAGACACGATTTCGGCCAGGCCAAGCTGCTCGTGCCCAATCTGCAGCACGTGCGTGGCACCCTCGGTCGCGAATCCCTGATTCCAGAAGCGTGCGGCTAATCGCCAGCCGATCTCAACGCACGGCGTGAAGCGACCCTGGAACGCGGGCACACTCAGTCCGATGAAGCCTGCAAACTCGTCGGTCGTGCGCAGCGACACCGCCCAAAGGCCGAAGCCGTGCTTCGCGAAACTCGTCTGGATCCGCTGCAGCATGGCGTCTGATTCTGCAGCATTCAGGACTGACGGGAAAAAGCGCATGACGTCCGGATCGGCATTCATGGCTGCGAAAGGTCGCCGGTCAGCGTCGCGCCAGTCGCGGATGGCCAGCCGGGGGGTCTCGATGAGCATCATCCCATGGTAAACGTTTACGAGCGTTCAGCTGTCCGCCCACAAACGCAGCAGGCTGTGATAAAGCGCAGTGAGGCGAATCAGCGGCATTGGATGGTTCGATCGAGTTCGAATAGTTGCGTGCGCTCATCATCGCCGCGTACCAGGCTTTGAATCCACAACATGCCGGACAAAGCTTCTGACCGTGGCTCGGCATGCGTATCGAGCTCTCGACATGCCCGCCAAAACGCATCCCCGCGGCGTAGCGGTCAGGAACAGCGCGTTGCGCTCGAGCATGTCTATAACAAGGCCCAACTCGCGCGCGCGCTTGACGCATCGATCTGCTGATTCTCGCTTCACCGCTGCACCTAAAGCGAGATCGCCGTGCCGGTCACCTCGATGCGGGTGACGGTGCCGGAAATCAGCAACCGCGGGTACATCCGCGGCGCGTGCCCGCGCTGAGAAACCCGCCGCTGCGGCAGCGCCCGACACGGCCACCAGGGCCAGGTCGGATGTTTGATGGCGTGTTGTCCATTGGCATTCAAGGCAGAGCCGGGATTTCAACTGTAACTTTGAGCTTTCGAATTGACTCGGGACAACCTATGCGGAGCGGAGACCGCGGCGCTCCGCAAACCAGTATCCCGCCACCAGTGTCTTCATGTCATTGATGACGCCAGCGCGGATCCGCGCCACAAAGTCGTCTGCACGTAACACGACGGTGAGTATGTCTTCTCCCTCCTCTGCGTCGCCGTGGACCCCGCCGGCAGCGAGCGTGTCGACCAAACCGAACACAAGTGCAATACGCTCGGAGGTGCCGCCAGAACTGACGAACGCGCCGGCGTGAATCACTTCCGGCTGGCACAACTCGAGGCCGGTCTCCTCGCGCATCTCGCGAACCGCTGCTTCGACCGCCGTCTCGCCGTGGTCAATCACGCCGGCCACCAGGTTGTCGCGGTAGGGGTCTTCACCGGCCACCAGCACGCCCGGGCGGAATTCGTTACACAGGACGACGTTGTCGCGTTCGCTGTCGTAACCGAGTACGGCGACCGAATCGCCGCGTTCCATGAGCTCGCGCGTAATCACCTCGGATCCGCCCGCGTATTTGTCGATCTTAAAGTCATACCGATACAGGTTCAGAAAACCTACGTGCAACGATTTCTTGCTGCGTATCTCGGCCTTCAGGTGTTGTGTCGTCATGTATCTCTCCCGTTACGCACTTGGCCCGTGGCAAGGATAGCGAGATCCGAAGCGGGCTGTGAGTGCGCGCTGACGATGGGCACGGCTGATATCCGGCTGCTCGTGCTCGGCACTCGGCTCAATATGCTTCTTTACCAACCTCTAACCGCAAGGTCGTGCTTATGAATGCTGATAATCCCGATGCTTCCAACCAAGCAACCGTCGTCGTTCGCGGTGAGACCGTCCGTGATCAGAAGCCAGACGGGTCTGCCGAGACCAAGAAGACCCAGGAAAGGTCTCCCAAGGCGGTCGTCGCTGCCAAGGCGGACCTGCAGCATCGTCTGCCCGCGCTCGACGACGATGCCGACGTTGGGGTTCAAAAGGAACAGGTGGTGACGCGTGACGGCAAGGCAGATCTTGCTTTTACCGGAACGCTGCTCGCGTCGGCAGCGCCGCCGACGGCGCTGACGGGCAAGTGGGAGGAGTTGCGGGTCTATTTGACAGACGGTGGTAAGCATGTGTTCTCAAAGGTAAACCGCACCGTGTACGCCGAAGAAGAGGATACGCACGAAGCGGAAATCTTCGATCCTTCGCCGTCGTCGATGCCGTCGCGACTGCTCCGTGAGGCGCGCGACATGACCCGCTCGCAGCCGCTGACCTGGATGGACGCCGCGACCGGGTTCTTCGGCTATGACCCGTTGGCCAAGTCCCTGTATCAAAAGCTCAGCGGGCAATTCGAGGAGCGCATCAGCTGATAACATGAAGCATGGACGTTCATCCGCCGCACGAGCCAATCGATTCATGGCGCGCCTTTTTGATACATCTCGCGACCATCACGATCGGCCTACTGATCGCGCTCAGCCTCGAAGCGATCGTGGAATATATGCACCATCGCCATACGGTACACCGGGCGCTCGAGACCATTCAGCTGGAAATCGCGCAAAATCGCGAGTTCCTCAAGGGTGATTTGAACGATACGCAAGAAGACCAGGCGCGTATTCGTGACGACCTCCGCCAGCTGGTCGAGTTGCGCGCCGGCAAGAAGCTGGAGAAAGGAGCGCTGCAATACTCCATCCGTTGGTCATCGTTCAACGATGCGGCGTGGCGCACAGCACGCGATACGGGCGCCTTGAGCTATATGGACTATCAGACAGCGCGAGGGTTATCGGATCTATACAAGCAGCAGGATTTCGTTTCGACCGAAGCCCTGCGCATATTCAGCTTACAGACCCGGGCGATTGGCCCGTATTTCATCACCGAGGATTATGCCCTGATGTCCAAGGAAGAAGTTCAGCTGACGTTGCAGCGCTCGGCAGATCTTTTCCTGGACCTCAAAGGCTTGCAAAGTTTGTTATTGCAATTGGATGCACAATTCAAAGAGCAACAAGAAAAACAGGCTCACTGAGCCGCGCCCGCGGCTTACCGGACATGCTGCCTCGATGGTGGGCGTACAATGAGCCGATATTTCTGACAGGTTGACATCATGACGGCGAAAGTTTGGTTCATTACGGGCACGTCGAAAGGTTTCGGACGAGTTTGGGCAGAGGCTGCACTCGCGCGCGGCGACAAAGTAGCGGCAACTGCGCGCGAGGTGCAATCGCTCGCGCCGTTGACAGAACGTTATGGCGACCAGGTCGTGGCGCTGCGCCTCGACGTCACAGACAAGGCGGCTGTGGACCGAGCCGTCAACACTGCGCATGCGCACTTCGGCCGGCTGGACGTTGTGGTCAATAACGCGGGCTACGGATTGTTCGGCGCGGTCGAGGAAGTCAGCGAGGCCGAAGCGCGAGCGCAGTTCGATACCAACTTGTTCGGTGCCCTGTGGGTGACGCAAGCTGCCCTGCCCTTCCTGCGCGCGCAACGCGCGGGTCACATCATCCAGGTCTCCTCTATCGGTGGCGTAAACGCGTTTCCGACGGTTGGTCTTTATCACGCATCCAAGTGGGCGCTCGAAGGTTTCTCGCAATCTCTTTCGGCCGAGGTGGCTCCATACGGCATCCACGTCACGCTCGTGGAGCCGGGCGGCTACGCCACCGATTGGGGCAGCGTATCGGCAAAGCATGCCCAGCCGATCGCAGCGTACGATCCCGCGCGCGAATTAATGCGGGTGTTCCGGAGCAAGAATGTGCCGGGTGATCCTGAAGCCACCGGGCCGGCAATCCTCAAAGTCGTGGACGCCGAGCACCCGCCTCTGCGTATCTTTTTCGGCTCCAGTGGTCTGCCCATGACGCGCGCCGAATACACGAAGCGTATCGAGACCTGGGAACAATGGAATGGCGTTTCCCTCGAAGCGCAAGGCGATCTGGCCGGAAAACGGCGCACTGCTTGAGAACCTGCATCGCGATGACGGCATGCTGCCTGACCCTCCTTGCGCCCTGCGCCTGGACCAAGAACACTGCCGACGGCGTGCATTGTCAGATCGACCAAACGACTTTCGATGGCGATGCCGAGCTGACGCGGATCGACTACGTCATTCCGCCCGGCGACAAACCACCCCGCTTTCGGCTGCTGGCGGGCCATGCCAATGATGCGACGGGTGCCATATCGGTCGAGCTGAAATTTCACGGTACGCCGGCGGGCGGCACGATCGAGCTGAGTTTGGAACCTACCTGGAGGTCGCAAACGGTGGACGCACATCGGGGCCAATGCCAATTTCGATTGCCCATCCAGGTCGTGAACCTGGGACATTGATTGAGCGCGGATGAATCACTACTGCGCCGGTGGATCAGCGTCCACGACTTCCACTAGGCGGCCCGTTGTATGCGGGTCCAACGGCTCGTGGGTCACTAACAACGTGGCGCCCGGCGTCAGTATCCGATTGACCGCAGCGACGAAGTTAGCTGGGATCGTAAGTCGACTCACCGCCATGGGATCCACCTGCGAGCCGCCCTCGCCCATGTGTCCAGGTACGTCGATTCGTAACCAGCGGAATCTCGCCGGATCAGGAACGTACGGATCAGGGACATTGCTCGGACCATCGGCGAGAACGAGGGCGTGATTTTCGAGTGGTGCATCGCCACTGATCGCCAATCGCGCCCGGCCAATCTCCACCCCATTGCGGTATACCACGACGCGCAGACTGGCCTGACTCAGCACAATACTGACGGGTCCTGAAAGCGATGATTCAGGGTGCCAGCGCTCATCCTCCGTTGCAGCGAAAGGCAGACTCTCAGCCGCTTGTCCACCGGCGCTGTTGACCGGGGCGAGGTATCCCGGATGTGCAACCCGTTTGGGGGTCTTCTCACTGGCTCCGATCACGACCGTCATGCCCGCCGGCGAAACGTCATACAGGCGGCGGGCAAATTCACTCGGCAGATGGATACAGCCGTGTGATTCAGGATGACCCGGCAGTCCGCCGGCATGCAAGGCGATGCCGTCCCACGTCAAACGTTCCATGTAGGGCATAGGCGCGTCATCGTACAGAGTCGATCGGTGCTCCTTCTGTTTCTGCAGGATGGTGAACACGCCACTCGGCGTGGCGTGGCCAGGGCGGCCAGTGCTCACGGTCGTGGCGCCAATCAAAATTCCGTTGCGGTAAAGATAGGCCCGCTGTTCGGAAAGGCTGATGACCATGACCAGCGGACCGACGGTCACCGCCGCGCTCATCCAGAGGAATTCGCCGCGCCTCAGCTGCGCGATCGGCGTATCGATGGGTACTGAGCTCGTAGCGCCCCAGAAGGGTACCGACTTGGCGAGCGATGCGGACTGCAGCGTGACACTCATCACAGCCAGTGACAAAAGCCAACGAAGCCTCATGTTACGTACGCCCGATGCATGAACTTCCTGAACGGCTTCGGGTCTAGCCGAGCATAGGTGCGCTGGAGTGGCAGGTCTTGGCATATTCTCGTCGTAAATTTCTCAAATTCTCTCTTGCAGGTTTGGCAGCCGCGTCGGTCACCGTTCGACCTGTTCGCGCGCAGCCGCAACCTGCGGTCATGCCAATGGCAGCCGGCGTGTTGCAGCGCGCACTCGATGCACTGGAGCAGCACGGCGATCAGATCGCGCATCGTGATTTTATCGGCGTGGCGGACTTTTCCTTGCCATCGCGTGCCCCCAGGCTTTATCTCGTCTCGCTTTTGGACGGCAGCACGCACGCGCACTGGGTTGCGCATGGCCGCGGTTCTGATCCTGCGCACACCGGCTGGCTGGAACACTTTTCCAATGCGCCGCACTCGAACGCGACGTCCGCAGGTGCTTATCGAACTGCGACTACGTATGACGGGGCGCATGGTCACTCGATGCGTCTTGAGGGTCTCGATGCGAGCAACAGCAACGCGCGTTCCCGCGGAATCGTAATACACGGCGCCGCATACGTGAGTGAGCAAATGATCCGCGACTACGGCAAGCTCGGTCGCAGCGAGGGCTGTTTTGCCGTCGCCGAATCCAGTCTGCTCGACGTCATGACGCAGCTCGCGCCTGGCCGGTTGATCTATGCAGACAGGATGGCGTGAGGTACTCGATAACGCCGCGCAGGCGCCGTCCTATCTGTCGATTCTGCTGACTTTCGATCCTTCGAAGGAAAGGTCGCCAATCAGGCCTTTTTCTTCGAACACAAAGCCGAGTACTGGCTCGCTTGCGGCCTTGGTGTCGTATTCAGCGCCTTTTCCTTTTGATATCAACGCTACGCCCGCATCCGCGCCGACTGACCAGCCGATGCTGCTGGTGAACCTGTTGAGCGCCTGCGGGGTCATGAACAGAATGATCTCTTTATGTTTTTCGGCACCTACCGTAAGCCCTACGGAAGCGGAAGAGAGACTGAAATAGCCCACAATCTTGCCCTTGATGAGGAGCAGGCCCTCACCGTAGCCCCCGCCAATCCCTACGCCGCCCTTGGTGACCCTTGGAAAAATCAGCGCCGCCTCTGCATCTCTTTCCAAGTTTTTGTGCTTAGGATCGATTCTGGCAAATTGCTTCAAGGCCTCCATGGCGGTCACATCGATCTCAGCCTTGGTCGCGGCCTGGCTGGCGGCGCCAGCAAGAATTGCCATAATGGCAACGCTTGCGATCGTTATCGATTTGAAAGGGTTCACACCGAAAAGAATAACGTACGCGCGGTGCCGCAACCGTCTGACAACGTACATAGGGGCGCCTTTCCTGGCACCACGAGGGCAGTGCCTCACTCGTCTGTGAGGCACTGCCCGCCGCTGTCATTTGAGGTCGAAGCGATCCAGATTCATCACCTTGGTCCACGCCGCAATGAAGTCATGCACAAACTTCAGTTCCGCGTCGGCGCTGCCATACACTTCTGCAACCGCGCGAAGTTGAGCGTGTGACCCAAAGATCAGATCAACGCGGGTAGCGCTCCATTTGGGCGCCCCGGTCTTCCGGTCATGGCCTGTAAAGAAGTCGCCGGCGTCCGATGCCGGCGTCCAGGCCGTGTTCATGTCAAGCAGGTTCACGAAGAAATCGTTGCTGAGCGAGTCAGTTCGTTGCGTGAAAACGCCGTGGGTGGCGGCGCCGACGTTGATGTTCAACACGCGCAGACCGCCTAAGAGCACCGTCATCTCAGGCACGGTCAGGGTGAGCAACTGTGCCTTGTCGATGAGCAAGGCTTCCGCTGACACATTGTATTTTCTTTTGAGGTAGTTGCGAAAGCCATCGGCAACCGGTTCCAGTACGGCAAAGGACTGCACGTCAGTTTGTTCTTGGGAAGCATCCATGCGACCCGGCGTAAACGGCGCGGTCACGGTATGGCCGGCGTTCTTTGCCGCCTGTTCGATCCCTGCGCACCCTGCGAGCACGATCAAATCGGCCAGAGAAACTTTCTTGCCGTCCGTTTGCGCGCTGTTGAATTCGCTCTGGATGCCTCTCAGCTCATCCAGTACCGGGGCGAGCTCCTCCGGTTGGTTGACTGACCAATCCTTTTGCGGTGCAAGGCGCAGGCGTGCACCGTTAGCACCGCCCCGCTTGTCCGAACTCCGGAAAGTCGATGCCGATGCCCAAGCCGTCGACACGAGTCGTGTGATCGACAAGCCGGTCGCCAGAATCCGTGTCTTGAGCGAGGCGATGTCTTTTTCTCCCACCATCACATGATCAACGGCGGGGATCGGGTCTTGCCAAAGCAACTCTTCGGACGGAACCTCGGGCCCGAGGTAACGCACCAGCGGCCCCATGTCACGATGGGTCAGCTTGAACCACGCGCGCGCGAATGCAGCAGCGAATTCACTTGGGTTTTCGAGGAAGCGTCGCGAAATTTTCTCGTACGCGGGATCAAAACGCAGTGCCAGATCCGTCGTCAACATCGAGGGCGCCAGGCGCCTCGACGCATCGTACGCGTGGGGCACAGCGCGGGAACCCACTTCCCCCTTCGGCTGCCACTGAAAAGCGCCCGCCGGGCTCTTGGTCAATTCCCAATCGAAGCCGAACAAATTCTCGAAGTATTGATTGGTCCACTGCGTGGGCGCGCTGGTCCAGGTGACCTCGAGTCCACTCGTGATGGTGTCCGCGCCCTTGCCAGTGCGGTACGCGTTCAACCATCCGAAACCTTGCGCTTCGATGCCGGCAGCCTCTGGCTCCAGACCCAAATGCGACGCTTCAGCAGCGCCGTGCGTCTTGCCGAAGGTGTGACCCCCGGCGATCAGAGCCACGGTTTCCTCATCATTCATTGCCATGCGGCCGAACGTTTCGCGGATATCGTGCGCCGAAGCCACCGGATCGGGGTTACCCGCCGGGCCCTCGGGATTTACATAGATCAATCCCATCTGGACCGCCGCGAGGGGATTTTCCAGATTGCGCCTGCGCAAAACGCCTTGCTCATCCTTCGCCGTATTCTCCTCGTCATCCGCCACCAGCACCGGTCCGTGCTCCGGCACGGCGCCGTGTTCCTCTTCATTCTCTGCGGCTGGGGCATAGCGCTTATCGTCCCCCATCCAGGTGGTCTCATTGCCCCAATACGTGGCTTCATCCGGTTCCCAGGCATCGATGCGACCGCCTGCAAAGCCAAATGTTTTGAATCCCATGGATTCGAGCGCCACGTTGCCCGTGAGCACGATCAAGTCAGCCCAGGAGATGCTGCGACCGTACTTTTGCTTCACCGGCCAGATCAATCGTCGCGCTTTATCGAGACTGACGTTGTCGGGCCAACTGTTCAATGGCGCAAAACGCTGCTGACCGCTGCCTGCACCACCACGACCGTCACTGGTGCGATAGGTACCGGCGCTGTGCCACGCCATCCGTATGAAGAACGGCCCGTAGTGGCCAAAGTCGGCCGGCCACCATTCTTGGGAGTCCGTCATGACTGCGAGCAGGTCCCTTTTGACCGCTGCCAAATCGAGGCTCTGAAACGCTTCGGCGTAATCGAACCCCTTATCCATCGGGTCTGACGACGTGCTAGGGCTGCTCAGTATTTTGAGATTGAGCTGCTTCGGCCACCAGTCACGATTGGACGTGCCCTCTCCTGCGGCGTGATTGAAGGGACATTTTTGTTCATCAGACATGGCTGCTCTACCTTTGCGCGTTCGAAACGATGGATGGGTGTTGAAACATTGCGTTCCAACAATCTATTCGTTTGCACACATAGATAGAAACTGTTAATGAATATCGGCTTGATAGACGATGGCTATCGCGACGCAAAGGACCTATCCGGGAATCGTCCCGGCGGCCGACGTTAAAGATATCGGCTAGGAAACGCTGACTTGAACGTTGGCAGCAAGGCTGTGACTGGCCGCGAGCAGGCGTTCAGCAATCGGCACGGCCTCGAGGATGGACCGGGAAACCGCATTCGCATGCACGGCACGATAGACCTGGGGTCTCTCAGCAAAGGTCCTGCCATCCACCATGACGATGAGCGCCGGGTTGAGCGATGCCAGGCGGGCGGCATCAATGGTCGCGCGCATCGGCAACAGACGCATATCGCGACGCAGGGACCCGCTTTGCGAGAGTTTTAGAACGTCAAACCAGGACCCGTGGACCACGTCCAGCAGCGACTGGTCATCGCCGGGAAACTCGCAGGTGACATCCCAGCCGTTACGATCAAAGACTTCGGAGGACATCGTGAGACCCACGCTGTCGGACTCACTCGGTTGAGGACACAAAAGTACGCTATGGCCGGGTTTGCAGAGGTGGCTCCCAGGAACTGCGGCGTTTACCCGCCGTACTTCCAACTGCAGACGCGCCAGCCCGACCGTCAGGTGGAAGTCATCACAGTGGTGGTCATCCCAGAGTTTGCCTAACTGAACCTGCGCAGGCTCGAAGACCTCGTGATAAAGCGCGTTGAAACTGGCACCCTGCTCGATGAGCGAGTCTACATAGAGAGCCGTCTCGACTCCCCGAGGCGCCAGCAAGACACGCGCAAGCTTGGCCCCGGACTCGAGGTCGGCATGCCAAATTTCATGGGTGGATGCGCGCCGCCCATCGTTGTGCAAACTACGCGCGTGCGCTTCCAGCAATCGGGGAATGACGGCGGTCGCGAACACATCTTCCAACGACATGCTGATGAGCGACGTGGGTTTGCCCACCAGATGCTTCAGAAGCTGTGTGGACGAAGAATGGATGGCAGCCACCGCGGCCTCAATACTGACCTTCGGGCCCTTGGCGATGCGCAGATCCCAGCCACCGAAGATACGCTGGCTGATCGGCTCGTCGCGCAGAACGGCGATGTGATGGTGCCGCGAATCGAGGGCAATCGAATCCCAAATACGCCCAATCGCAGCGCTTGGACCTTCCAACCATTGAAAAAAAGCGCCGTTCTTGTATATGAGGACGCCAGTCACGCCTTCTGCTTTATTTCGCTGCTGTGCAGACGTCAGAAGGTCATGCAACTCTATATCGGTGGGTTTCGAAACCGCCAGGCTTCGATAAGCCAAGCTGCGCAACACTTGCGCGCGCGGCTCCAAGTACCCGTATGCGTAGGGCGATCCCCGTAACCCTTCCTGAATCGCTGCGCCTGTTACTGACACGCTTTAATAGCCTTGTTCCGCTGGCGTTCGCTCATGATTGTTCGATGGCAACTTATTTGCAACCGTTATTTTCCATCAGGATCAGGGTAAGCCTCATCTGGCACTGCGCCATCCGAAACGAGATAAGCGCGCCGCTGCAGGTACGCATCGCGTATGAAGGCGTACGGATCGAAGACGCGTTGCAGAGTTTCGTCCAAAGGCAGAACGGCGGCCCGCCGATCAACAAAATCGGGTAGATACAGTCCGTATTTGATCCATTGGTTTTTGATGTACTGGCGTGGATTCACATACGTATCGACAGCCCGTCCCACAACATCGCGCAGGTCTGAAGGTCCCAGAATGGGAAGTTCCAGGAAGGGTCCGGCGTGAACTCCATAGTGCCCCAAGGTCTGTCCGAAATCCTCGTCGTTCAGATCCAACCCTGCCGACGTCGCGGGATCGAGCACGCCTGCCACCCCAACAGTGCTATTGAGCACGAAGCGGCCCAGGTCCTGGGCGGCGGCGCGGAACTTCAATTGCAGCACGTCATTCACCAAGACCGTGGGCGTCTGCAGATTTCTAAAAAAATTGGACACGCCCACTCTCACAGGATGCGGGACAAATCGAACGTAGCTGCGGGCAACCGGCCTAGCCACTGCGTGATCAAGCGCTTCATTAAAACGATAGATCTTGCGATTGACCGGCTCCAGGGGATCCTGAGCAACACGAGGTCGCATCTGACCACTCGCTGCGCACCCGCCAAGCAAACTGACCGCACATAGCAGCACGCACCACCTCCCGCGTGACTGCCTTGCGTCATCATTCATTCTTAAACTCTCAATGGTCAGTACAGTCAAGGCACGCTCCCGTCGATCGATCTTCGTACTCACTTTGTATCACAGAGTACTTCTCAGTGGCCCAGCAATGTCTCAACCCTGACCCGCATATTTCAATTGTAGTAAATGCCCTGCTTTGTTACGCAAAGAATCATTTGACACAATTTTTAAATGGCTTATATATCTCATACCAGACATGACGAGATCCGCACACATAGCGGACACGTATGGCTTGGGGAGTGAGATGACTGGCGTGCCTATAATTTTCAGCATTTTTGCAAGCACCTGTCGAAAAGGTGCGCCTGTGGAGCGCCGGACGAGCGCTCGGACACATCCTTGATCGGTAGTTGCCCCTAAAGCAACTGGGACGGGTGCGTTTGGGCATGTTTAGCGAATACCTTGTCTGCGAAAAATTCTTAAGTTTTATTTGGGGAGACTTTGCTATGAAAACTCGGACTATGAGACGTCGCGCGACCGCGGCGGTCACTTTATTGACAGCGACTGCCATGCTTGCCGGGACCGCGCGTGCCGACGATGCACAAGAGAACCAGGCCCTGAAGCAACAGGTTCAAGACATGATGCAGCGTTTGCAGGCGCTGCAGGACAAAGTGGACTCCATGTCCCGCAAACAGGGCCCTGCTGCGCCGCCGCCGGCCGCCTACGAGTCAGGCCCGCGCACCGAGGCCAATGGCGCGATGCCTGCGGCCAAGTTTGAGGAAAAGGAGCCCCTGCTCCACAAAATAATCAGCGGCTTTTACGGCACACTCGATGTCTCGTTCGACGACACCACCAAAGGAATCAACGGCCTCGTCGCGTATCCTTATGCCCTGAACGATCCGACCAATCCCAATTCCGGATCATCCATTTCCGGCGGTCCGAAAGGCGGTCCGGTCGGCCGTGTCGGTTGGATGCCAGCGTTCTCGACCAACAAATCGGTACTCGGATATCGCGGTACGCACTTGTTCGGCGACTCGGGTTTCGGGCTGATCTATCAGATCGAAGCACAGCCATCCATCACCTCGGCGCCCGGACTGAATACGTCGCAGTATCAACAATCCAACGTCGTCAAAGGCGCTATCGGTTACGGCGACTCCTTCGTCGGTTTCTCCAAGGACACCTGGGGAAAACTCAAGGTCGGAACCACGTACACGCCGTACAAGAAATCCACCGATCGCATGAACCCGTTCTCGGGGATGTTGGGTGATTACGCCGTGATCATGGGCAACTCGGGCGGCGACAACCGCGTCGAATTCGGCGGCCGCCTGGATCACTCGATCTGGTACGAATCGCCGAAGTTCGGCGGCATGTTCAGTTTCGACGCCTTGATCTCGCCGGGTCAGAACCGTACGTACAACAACGTGGTTCAATCGTCAGGCTCGCCCGACTGCAACGGCGGCAACATGCCCGGTAGTGGCAACCTGCTGCTCAACTGCGACGACGGCGGCTTTGGTGATGCCTGGAGCGTCGATATCAAGTTTGAAACCGGACCGATCTATGCGACTGTGGCGTACGAAATGCATAAGGACGTGAACCGCAACAGCGATGGCATCGGCTCGAACTCGCCTATTTACGGTTATCTCGTGGGCACCGGCTCGCCGGTCATCGATTTTGATACGTTCAATGCCATCTCGGCAGAATTTCCGACCAGCTTCGGCGTCGGTGCATCGCCGCCTTATCTGACCGACATTGCCAACGAATCGGCTTTCAAAGTCGGCGTGCAGTACACTTTTGACTTCGGACTCGCGCTCAGCGGGATTTATGAATACATGCACCGCAGCCTGCCCGCCAATCTGGAATTCCAAAATGAGCGTCAACGCAACGGTTTGTGGTTCGCCGCCACCTATGACCTGACCACACGTGACAACCTCAGCATCGGCTGGGGACACGCGGGGCGGACGCCGGGCGACCCGGGCGGGCAGCATAATTACAATCCCAACAACGCGAACGATCAGGCCAACATGTACACCATTGCGTGGAAGCATCGCTTCGACAAGAACGTGTATTGGTACATCGATGCGGCGGATACGGTCAACAGTGGCAATGCGCATTATGACCTCGGCGCAGGCGGGCGTGGTCTGACCACTGACTGTCATGACGGGACGAATACCACCGTGATCGACTACACCAGCGCCGGCAATACCACCTGGGGCGGCTGTCACGTGATAGGGTTTTCGACCGGCGTAAATTACAAGTTCTGATACCGATAAACTGCGGTTCCCGCGTTGACCGGAGTTGCTGATCGCAACTCCGGTCTTATTTTTGGTGCCGTGTAGTCGCACCCTACGTGAGAGGTTAGAGTTTGATGGTCAGTCGGCGTTCTTTTGTCATCTCGGCGGTTGCGCTGTCCTCAGGTTGCGCCATCGGTGAATCTGCTAAGCGCGCCGTCGGCGCGGCCCCGTTGGCGCGACTGCCGCAAGTTGGCCAGGGTTGGCGGTACACGAAGCGCGACCAGCTGACCGGCTCGCTGGTCGATACCGAGTCGCACCGCGTGAATGCCATCGGCGACACGATCGAAGTGGAAATAAGCTCTGAGGCGCGGCCGGATCGAAGCGACCGCGTGTTCTGGGATCCCTTCTCGCTGCTCAAGCATCCCCGGGCTGCCACACCGCCTCGGCCGTTGCCCAGTGAGATACAAAAGCCTTGGGGAAGAGTCGCGGTTGATCCGCACTGGAGTGAAACCGTCGCATTCAAGAATGCAATTCCCCTATGGCCAATGGTGCTGCGCCCCGGTTGGTCGTCACGGGTCCGGACCGACTACCTGACACCGGATGCGAAGAGCGCCAAGACCTGGCAGCTCAGTATGCATGCCCATGAGTGGGAGTCGATCTCCACGCCGGCGGGTGAATTCAAGGCGCTGCGATATACCAACCTCATCGATTTCGAAAGCCAGGACGTTTTCCGCCGTAGTTCGCAACGTCGTGAGACTATCTGGTTCGTACCGGAAATCGGCCGTTGGGCCATTCGCGAAAGCGTAGGTACCTACTATCACGAAGATTCGGTGGACGACCAGATGCTCACCGAGGCGGCGTATCGCTGGGAGCTTCAGTCATTCACGTGAGCAGCAACGGGCACCCGGTGTGTAGGTGCAGACCCACTGCGATCGCAGGGCGGAGCGTCTTCCACGACGCGCTGATATGAAGTGGAATTCGTGCTCGTATCCCATCTTTTCGGAGGAATGAATATGACCGGTTTTTATAAAGTTGCGGCGCTCGGCATGTTGTTGAGCGCGTCCGTCACGGCGCTTGCGGATGACTCGCCCACAGATGCGCCGGTGAAATCGCCGCGTCAGAAAATGCATGAGTGTGTGAGCCAGCAAAAGGCGGCCAATCCGTCCATGGCACGCGCCGACCTGCGCAAAACCTGCGCCGCGCAGTTGAAGACGCAGGAGGATCACCCGAGCGTACCGGCGTCGCCCACGAACGCACCCCAGCACTGACGCGCGGAGTACTGCGGCTGCGGGGTCAAAACGGGTAGTTAATACCCGTAAACACGGCCAGCCCTTCCGAGCCGTACCCGAGATCGACGTAGCCGACCACAAACGGGCTGGCAATGCCGCGAAAGCCGACACCGCCGACCTTGTGCAGTCTGGAGATCGGCATGTCTCGCGAATGCGCAGATACTTCGCCTGCGTCGATGAAGGGCGTCACCTCGACCTTGATGAACGTGCCGATGGCGTTCATTGCAAGGACTTGTTTACGATATTCGGCGCTCATGGAAACCGAATTGCGGTCGTAAAAGCGTCCGGACCCGAAACCGCGCAGCACCTGCGTCCCGCCCACCACGCTGTCCGCACCGCCGAGACTCGACAGGCTCCAGAATGGCACGATGCTTTGGCCGGGCATGTACCGGCCGGCAGCATGAACGGCCAGCGTATTGCCGGGGGCCAGCGCCCAGAGCTGCCGTACATCGAAGCCCGCGACCCGGTACACATTCGCGATTCCGGCGTACACCGTCGTTTTGGTCCCGTGCGTCGGTACGGTCGTGTCGTCGCGCGTATCGTAGGTGATCGCGACTTGATTCAGAATCTCATGCCCGGCGCCGAGACCATTCACGCCGGCATACTTATCCTGGATGGATAACACATGGTCGAGCGAACCCGACTCCACATCGAGAATCCGGGTGCGCAGCGTGTATGACAGCTGCACCGTCTGGCTGATGTTCCAACCGATCACCGTCTGCAGGTATTTTTGCGCGAGCGTGTAATCGGTTTCTCCCGACGGACGGGTGTCGTTGCCGATGCCGTAAAAACGCGGCGTGCCGCTGCGATCATAGATGGCGCTGCCGGTAAACGACCAAGCCGACTCGCGTAAGCGCCCGGTTTGAAATTCATAGTCGAATTCCCGCTCCACGTGCTGTTTGGCACCAGCCACCACAGACCATTGCCGGTCGTTCGAGTCGAAGCTGTACATGCGGCCGCGCACGCCGGCGCCGAAATTCGGGTTATAGATGACGTCGGGCGCGATGATCTTGCGGATCTGATCCTGGTCATCCGTCAGCAGCCAGGTCGGAATGACGCCGAGCGTCGTACCGCTGTTCGGATCCACGTCAATCTCGGGCACCGGGATGAATGGCGCGGTAGACGGATCAAGCCACCGCATCAGCCCGGTGGGTGCCGGCTTGTCGGCGATCTGTGCCTCGGCGCAATGCGCCGTCAGCAAAACGGCGCCTCCAAGCATGAAGTGAAGACTGCGCAGCATCAATCGCCCGATGTGAATGCGGAGCGCAGCTACCGGTCGCCGCTTGGCAAAGCACGCCCGACGCCGCGTATCTCGGTCAATTGCCACACGCCTAGCGCCGGTAAACCGAACAATACTTCACGGCAGCGCTTCGCCAGCGCCAGCGCCAGCGCGGTGGCCGGATCGATGTGCAGCAAATAGCCGATGCCGATGAGGCCCGCCTCCTGCACCCCCAGTCCGCCCGGTACGACGAAGAACAAACTTCGTATGGCCTGTGTCAGGCCCTCGATGGCGACGACCGCCACCAGTGGCGTGGGAACACCGAGCCAGCGCAAAACCAGCCAGGTTTCCAAGCAGGCTGCCGTGTGTCCGGACAGCTGCCACACGAACGTACGACCGAGACGAAGGGGCGACCTCATCAGCTCACGGAGGGATCGATCCACGAGCGCCCAGTTGCTGCGAACGCCGAAATTCTGCCCGAGGGCGCGGCAAACCCAAGCGGCAATTTTCTGGATACGTTGAAATAAAGAACCGCTGGCTAATGACGCCATGATCAACATCAAGACTGGCAAACTCGCCGATAGGGCAAGCGCGGCGGCGGTACCCGCTGCGGTATTTCCCACGGTGTGATAGAGGCTCAAGAGACTGAACAGCGCGAAAAAGAGTTGGCTCATCATGGTCAGCAGCAGCTCCACGATGATGCTGGCGGTTGCCGCAGCTGTCGGCACGCCCTGCCTCCGCAGCAGCGCCACGCCGACCACTTCACCGCCGATGCTGGCCACGGGCAAGAGGCTGTTGATGGCCTCACGGATGGACGCGATGAGTATCATCGCTGCGAGCCCGACGCGTTGAGGCAGCAACAGGCGCCAGCCCATCACATCCAGACACAGCGGCAGAAGCCGGAAGAAAGGCAATAGCGACAGATGCCAGCCCACTCGCGCCAGCAGACCCAATACCGTCTGGGGATCTTCGCTCGAGACCATGACGACGACGGCAACCACGCCCAAGGCGCAGATGGCGCGGGATAGCATCTTCACGCGAGTGGTCGACTCCAGCCGCTCTTCACGTCACTGTAGCCTCCACACCGGATGCCAGCCGTCCGCACCGCGGTCTTCACCCGCGGACTGATTAATCCGGCAAGTTCGTCCGCGTGCCGATAGGATCGCGCCGACCCGACCACTGCCGGGCCAGATAAGACGGCGGGATGCAGATAGATCTCGGCGACGCCCGGCGGCAAGCGTTGCAAGATTTCGAGCATTCTCGGTTCGTCCAGGCTGCCGGTGGCAGCCATCCCGTAGAGCCTGTCGTTGTGAAAGATGCCAGCCGCGTTCAGCCGCTGTTTCGTTAACCAGATCCACGGCCGTAACGCCGCGGCACCCCACGCGGCATGCCGCAGACCATACCGCGCTGCGCACCAAATCGGCTCTAGCGGCAGGCGAATCGCGGGCGAACCAAACTCACGGGCGACGCGGATGATGATGCCGAGCACGCTGGGATGCAGCTGAAAGTGCTTGTGAGCGTTGACATGGTCCAACGCGAGACCCGTCTGGGCGAACGCGAGGAATTGCGCTCTGATCTCGGCCTCCAATTGTTGGCGAACCTCGCCATCGGCAAAAAAACGCCATGCCTTACCGAGCATGTCGCCGTCCATGTAGCCGTCCGAATGGGCGAAGCCGGGAACGCAATCGGCGGGTAAAGTCGCCCAACCATCCGCCAACACGAGATGCAGCCCGACCCGCAAATTGACCAGACGCCGGGCACGTGCAATGGCATCAAGCGCCGCGGGCGCGGAAACCATCAGACTGGCGGCGGTGAGAATGCCCTCTCGGTGAGCTTTGTCGACAGCTTCGTTGACGCTCTCATGCAGACCAAAGTCATCCGCCGTGATGATCAGAAATTTATGCAGGTTGGGACTGCTCGCCGGCGATTCATGCCTGCCGCGCATGCAGAAATCGAAAAAACTCGACACCCTCGCGTAGCCGCCGTTTCAACATCTCCCAGCTCGTCAGCATCTCCGCCGTCAATGCAGCGATTTTCCGGGGTCGGAAATAAAAGCGCCGGTAGAAGTGCTCAACTGCTGCGTAAATTTCTGCTGAGTCGAGGTTTGGATAGTTGAGTGGAGAGAGTTGTACGCCCGCGCTGTTGACGAGGTTGAGATTCTGATTCGGTTTCAGCCAGCCATTGTCAACTGCCTGTTGATAGAGCTCGGTGCCCGGATAAGGTGCCGCAAGTGAAACCTGAATGGTATGCGGGTCGATTTCCATCGCAAATCGGATGGTCTGTTCGAGCGTCTCCCGCGTTTCGCCCGGCAAGCCCAAAATGAACGTGCCGTGAATCGCTATTCCCAATTCGCGACAGTCGCGGGTGAATCGACGTGCGATTTCGGTGCGCAGGCCTTTGCGGATGTTGTGCAGAATTTGGTCGTTGCCGGATTCATAACCGACCAACAGGAGGCGCAAACCATTCTCCTTCATCACGCGCAGCGTCTCGTACGGTACGTTGGCCTTCGCATTGCACGACCACGTGACGCCGAGCTTGCCAAGGCCGCGGGCGATGGCTTCCGCGCGGGGTCGGAAATCGGTGAACGTGTCGTCATCAAAAAAGATTTCTTTCACCTCCGGCATGTTGTCCTGGATCCATTTTACTTCCGCAATCACATTTTCGGTGCTGCGTACCCGGTAGCGGTGGCCGCCGACGGTCTGAGGCCAAAGGCAAAAGGTGCATTTCGAGCGACAGCCGCGACCCGTGTAAATAGAGACATAGGGATGCTTTAGATACCCGATAAAATATTTTTGAATCGAGAGGTCACGCTTATAAATCGGTGCCACCCAGGGCAAGGCATCCATGTCCTCGATAGTTGCGCGCGGCGGGTTGTGCCGGATCGCCCCGTCACGGCCTCGATAACTGATTCCCGTGATGCCCTCCAGCGCCCGTCCCTCCGCCACTTCCTGGCAGGTGTAGTCGAATTCCTCGCGGGCCACGAAATCGATTGCCACCGACGCGGCTAAAGACCCCTCGGGATCGACCGCGACTTTCGCCCCCACCATCCCGATCACGACCGCCGGGTTCTGTTCCTTCAGGATTTCCGCAACCCGTGCATCCTTTGGAAACGACGGTGAACTCGTGTGCAGAATGATGAGTTCGAAGCCCCGCGTCAGTTCGAGGACTTCATCCATGCTCAAGCCCTCCGCCGGCGCATCGATCAATTTGCTGTCCGGAATCAGCGCCGCAGGTTGGGCGAGCCAGGTCGGATACCAAAACGACTTAATTTCGCGTTTTGCCTGATACCGAGAGCCGGCGCCGCCGTCGAAACCATCGAATGAAGGGGGATGCAGAAACAGCGTCTTCATGGCACTTGAAACCTCTTGATGAGCCGCGCGGAACCGTCACGGCTTACTTGATAAATATCATTGCGCCACTGCACGCGGCGCGTTAAAAAGCTCAAGATCCACAGCCCTACGTGCAGGCACTCGCGCAGCGGGATCAACCATAACCGGGCGGCCGCCTGGCCCGAGACTGCGCTTCGATATATGCCAAAGTTTGCCAAAACCGTCAGGGCAAAAAGCGCCACCGCAGGCCACGCACCCCGGGTCACCAGAAGTTGCAACGCCGTCACGGATATCCCAAAGGTCACGAACGAGAAACCATAGCCAGACGGATTCAACGATCGAATGGTGCGGCGCCACCGCAATTCATGGCTCACGAGGTCTGCGAAGCGCTCCTCACTCACGTAGGTTTCCACTTCCAGGGACGAAAGCTCGGTTCGCAAGCCAAGCCCGCGGGTCAACTCGCCCAAACGGAAGTCATCTGCAAGTTGATCCGCGATGACGGCAAACCCCCCTATTCGCAACAAATTATCGCGCCGAATGGCAATGGTCGCGCCGGAGACGAAGGATCGATATCCGATCAAGGCGGCCACCCGCACCGATGGCATGAACCACTCGTTGATAAACATCGCACCGAGTGCAGACCACAGACCCCCGCGGGCGATACCGCGGTAGCAGCAGGTCACGATGCCGACATCGTCATCCAACAACGAACTCGCAACGGAGGCAAGATAATCTGGTCGCACCCGCACGTCGCTGTCCGACATGACGAGATAATCGTAGCGGGCCGCAGCCATCATATTGATGAGGTTGCTCACCTTGCGATTGCTGCCATGCTGTCTATGATCCACAACGAGATCGATGGCGCTCGCGGCAAACTCGGTCTGGAGTCGCTGCACGATCGCGATCACCGGGTCGACATAGCTGCTCACCCCAAACACGATTTGATAGCACGGATATGCCTGTTCGCAAAAGGAGCGCAGGCACTCATAGGTCTCTGTTTCGACCCCGCAGAGGGGTTTGAGCACGGTGACGGGCGGTAGAGATGGGTGCGCGACGCCGGGCCTGGCCGTCGGCAGGCGTGCAACGAACGCGGCGATGATGCTGTACAACAACGCCGCCAACGCGAACGCATAGCCGCAAACACAAAGCATCAGCTTTCCGTCGACGATCACCTGCAAACGTTGTGCATCCCTGGATAAAATTTTGATGGCAAAGGATGCCCATTTGCTTACCACTTTGCAACACAAAGAAATTTTCCCCGGGTGCGAATACGTGTCACAAATGAAATGCATTCTTCCGTTTGCAACGATCAAGGGGAATGCGATGATTCGTCCATAAGTGAGCACGGCAGTTGTAGCTTGCCTGTTGATGAGCAGCGGGAAGAAATTGGATGCCGTCAGAAAAAGCAAATCACGCCGCTGACTTTTTTATTCGGGAATCGGGGCGATGACAAACCTCGTGACTGACTGACGTGGCGACGCCCGCGTGAATTCGATTCGGCGGAAATCGGCCTTTAGATCACTGCGCGATGTGGGCCTGTTCCTGCGCGGAGCTCGCACCGACGCGCGTCTGAATCGCCTCCGCGACACCTTCGATAACCGCCAGGCCTTCGAAGCGCTGTACACGGAGTCCCCGGACGCGGACCCTTGGGCCTCCGCGGATCTGCGATATCAGTATCAGCGAAGAAAATATGAAGCGATAACGCAGATGGTTCCGCCCCGCTCTTATGCGCGTGGACTCGACGTGGGTTGTGGCACCGGTTTGCTCACTGAGCTTCTCGCGCCGTCGTGCGGCGAGATTCTCGGCATCGATATTTCACAACACGCACTGCAGCACGCGGCGACACGCACGAGCGGATTAAAGAACGTTCGTTTTCAGCAAAGCGACGTGCGGTCGCTCGATCCGGCCTTGACCGGCCGGTTCGATCTCGTTGTGGTTGCCGACACACTCTATTACCTGCCTGAACCCATCGACGATGCAACGCTGCGCGGCGTTGCCGATGGACTGGCGGCGGTGCTCACCCGAGATGGCGTCCTGATGCTGATCAATCATTATTTCCCGCTGCCTATCGCGAGTACGCGCCTCACGCGTCGCATTCATGCCGCGTTTGGTTCGGCCGCACAACTACAGAGCACTGCAAGGTTTGTGCGGGCCTTCTACCTGACGGAGGTCTTTGTCGTTCGCTGACGACCCTATTGCCTGGCACTCGGCCAAAACGCAGGTTCGCCGGGCAGCAACGGTTCCACCGCAATGCGGCGCCAGCCGCATTTAGGCATGCGTAACACGTTCAGCTGCCCAATCTGTGGGGTCAGAACTTCCTGCGAGAAGTCGACAGGACTGAGGCGATCGTACAATTCGAGGAAGTACTCGAGCGACGTTACCGCGCCCGTGAATGAAGTGGCACGCGCCGCCGCCCGCAAAATCTGACTTGCCGCGTCGAATCGAGGCTCATAAAACTGCTGCAGAGACGCGAGGTTACCGCCGAATATGAAAGTGTTCCAGAGGGCTCCGGCGTTGATCAACTTACGGGCTCGCCGCTGATCGGGCTTTTCCACGAATTCATAAACGCTGGTCGGCATCGAGTCCGAGTCGTGCCAAGGGACGATATATCCCAGGTCCTCTTGCGGTCCCTCGGGCGGCGCGCCGATGAGATAAACCGGATCGGGCTCTTTCACCAGCCACTCGAGCATGCTTAACAAGGATCGCGTCAGTGCATCCTCATCTGCTACCACGTGATCCGAGGGTAGGAAAACGATCGGTGTCTTGGCGCGCACCCTATTTTCAATATGCATCAACGCCAGCAACACTTCGAAAGCCGTGCCACGATGACTCGCTTCCGGAAACACGTTCTCCGCAGGTAAGTCGCGCAGCACCGCTTGGGTCGGAAGGCCCATCGGCACCACTGCGGCGATTCGCTCAAATGGCGCTACGCCACGCGCCCGACGGAGTGCCGCGAACAAATCTTCCGACGACGTCTGGCGACCCGCAAGAATTACTACCCAAGCCCCATTAGCGTCCAATACTGCCCTCCGCGAGTCGCTACGATGCATCGAATGAGGCGCGCCTGCAAGAGCGTACTGGCAGATGCATGTCAGCCGTCTGCCTCGACAGCTGTCGGTGTCTGAGCACCCAGTTTTTGAAGGATGCTAGAATCGCATAGCGAAGATTAAAGGACTCTCCTCGCATATGAGCGCCAGATTCACTTCCAGCGCCAAACCATTGAAATTTAAGGCTAAAATTAATGGCGTTCAACCGTTTGATTTCTCCTTTGGCGCGCCTGATCGGCACCGAGCCCACGCCTGAAGCGACGCTGGAAGAGCAAATTGCGAGCCTGGATGGGGCACCACAAAATGACCTCCTGGCTTTCGCCTTGAACGCCACTGACGACCGCATGCGGGGGGCAGCCGTTTCCCGGCTTACGGATTTCGACCTCTTGCTCACGTTGGCTGCAGAAGCCGCGGAAGTTTCGCACCTGGCACAGTCGCGGCTGGCCTATCTCGTGGACGGTGGCAGCGTCGATTTCGCGGAACTCAAGGATACGGGCGCGGGCGTCGACGCGCTGCTGACGATTGCCGCTTTGTGCAGCGATCCGAAGCACTTATCGGCACTGATCGCTGCCATGAGTGATCCTCAACAAATCGCTGCACTGGTGGTGAGCGGAGCGACCAGCCGGATTCGGCAGGTGGCTGCGGAGCGGGTTCATGACCCGGAGCAGCTGAGACAGTTAATTGCGCAAATACGGGGTAGGGACAACGGCGCATACAAGGTATTGCGCCGTAATCAGGACGCAATTCAGGCCACGGAATTGCACGCGCAGCAGCATGCGTCGGCGCTGCAGCTGGCCTGCGATGCACTGGAAAGACATGCAGGTCGCGTCTACGACGCAGCCTACGAAGCCACTTTCAGGTTCGTCCGCGATCAATGGCTATCCCTGGATTCGAGCGCTGCCCCGCAATCGCAGCAGCGCGCGCAACACGCCATTCGGCGCTGCGAAGAGGTCATCGCCGAGCATCAGCGTCGCGCCACGGAGTCGGCTGCCGCGACAGCAGCGGCTGCCCTGGAGGCAGCAGCGCGCCAGGCTGCCCTTGCCGCTGAGACGGCACTGGCTGAGACGGAGCATCAAAGACAATTGCAGGTCGCAGCCGTCGCGGCAGATGAAGCGGCGCGGGAACGAGCTGCGGCGGAGCAGGCGCATGCTGAACAGCTAGCCGCACGCCTGGCCGTGGAAATAGCAGGTCAGCGGCAGATTGCGGGGCTGCTGGCCAAGGCGAACTCTGCGCTCGACGCGGGTGATACGGGACGTGCCGCGGGCGTGCAGCGCGCGATCGCCGAAAAGCTGGCCGATATGCCTGCACTGCCCGCGCATCTCGCGAGGCAGGTACAACAACTCGACGTCAAGCTCGACGAACTCAAAGCGTGGAAGGACTACGCCGCGGCACCGAAGCGAGCAGAGCTGATCCAGGGTATGGAAGGCTTGGTCGGGTCAACCGACGAACCGAAGGTGGTGGCGGAGCGTATCAAGCAGCTTCAAGCTGAATGGAAGACCGTCAGCAAGGGCTTGGTCAGCGATTCGGGCGCTGATTGGCAGCGCTTCCAGGCAGCCGCCGAAGCGGCTTACCAGCCGTGCCGCGAATACTTCGCGACCCAGGCGAAGCAACGACAAGAGCGATTGGAGCGCCGCAATGAAGTGCTGCGCCGGCTTAGCGTCTTTGAAGCAGCGCAGGCCGGTGAGCAGCCTGATTTCGGCGCGATTGCCATCGTACTGCGGGAGGCCCGTCTGGAGTGGCGCCGGCACTCGGCGGTGGATCGAGCGGCCGGCGCGCGTGGCCAGAAACAGTTCGATGCTGCGATGACACGCTTGGCCGACCGTCTCAATGCCTGGCACAGCGCGAACATTGCCGCTAAACAATCGCTCATCGAGCGTGCGCAGGCGCTGCTGGAAAAGAGCGATGGTCGGGAGGCGACGGATGCCGCCAAGTCGCTGCAGCAGGAATGGAAAAATATCGGCGCAGCACCGCGCGACCATGAGCAGCGCTTATGGGAAGAGTTTCGCAAACAATGTGACGCAGTATTTCAAAAACGTCAGCACGCCCACACGCAATACACGGCCGGGCTCGAAGCGAATCGCATGCGTGCGGTGGCACTCTGTGGTGAAGTGGAACAGGCGGCGCAGTCGCACTTTGGACCGTTGCCAGATGCTGCGGCACAAATTTCGCAGTGGCATGCAGCGTTCGATTCGATCGGTGAACTTCCAAGAGGCCAGCAACGCTTCTTGATGGAACGGTTCGAACGCGCGCTTCAGGCCATCCAGAGAACAATGGAGCAAGGGCGCGTGCGTGCGCGCGAGCAGTCCTGCATCCAGTTGCTCGAGGCAGCGCGCCACATCAACGACTTCGGCTGGGCCACGGCGCAGGGGTTTGACGCGAGCGAGCGCGAGACGGCGAAATCCGCCGGCGAAGATTACATCGCAGCCGTTGCGCAGTGGCCCAAAGGCGGAGCGCAAGCTCTCAAGGACGCGTGGCAGAAAGCGGCGAGCGCAACCGACTCGGCAACGGCAGCCAATGAGAAGGCATTGAGGATGCTATGCGTGCGCAGCGAGATCGTCGCAGAACGCTCGACTCCCACAGAAGACTCCGGCTTGCGCCGCGAGTATCAGGTTGCACGATTGATGCAGCGAATGGGTCATGGTGCTGATGCCGACGCCGGCAATCTGGACGCACTCCTGCTCGAATGGGTGCGCACCGGACCCGTTCACCCTGCACATTTCGAAGCCTTACTGCGCCGTTTTCTGCTCTGCCGGAGCACGTCGATCGTGGTTTAAAAAGGTTTTGATGATGGGATTCAACCACTCGGACCGATGTGCGAACGTGGCGTGATCCGTATCCGGCAAAACGCACAGATCGGCATGATGCAAAGCGTGGAAAATCTGCAAGGTATGTTCTAGGGTGATGGCGTCCCGATCGCCTGACACCACCAGAACCGCCTGATCGATGTGGCCCAATTGCGCAAGATTCAGCTCCGCATCCGTCGGCGAAGTCAGCCAGAGGTGCGCCAGCTTCTCATCGATGGTGCTGGGCACCTTGGTCTGATTGGATCGAAGATCTTCCAGGTCCTCAGGATTGAGGCCCTCGGGCGCCACATTCACACCGCTGACGATCAGCCGATGCACTAGTTCAGGATGCCGGATGGCCATCATCAAGGCGAGGATGCCGCCGTCACTGAAGCCGATGACGTCCACATGCGACAATTTGAGCTTTTTGAAGAGCAGCACGGTGTCGTCCAGCATAGCGGTATAGGTCAGGGGCCGACGGATGTCTGGAGTACGTCCTTGCCCTACCTGGTCAGGTGCAACGATGCGATGCTCTTCGGAAAGGAAATCGAGCTGGCGTTCAAACGAGTGTTCGCCCGAATCGCCACCACCGTGCAGCAAAACCAGCGTCGGACCGCTGCCATGCACCGCATAAAACATGGTGTGACCATTGACGGAGGCCCGGTGCCAATCCGCCGCAGGGATTGATGCCTCGGCCCAACTGCAGGTGATCAGGCCCAATACAAGAAAAAGGCAGCGCATAGAGTGCTAACTATAAGCACTGCCTACAAAATTACCGATCTTTCGGCCGCACCGTGCTCTCTGCACCCGCTTTCTCCGGATCCAGCTTCTCGCGCGTCTTCACCGCCGCGTCACTTTTTTGCGTTTCGGCAGCGGCAGACGCCTTTTCCTGAGGGGTGGTCGGAAACTCATCCGACCAGTCGTTGAGTTGCTCCGACTTGGGCACGGAGGCCCCGGCCCCGCTTTCAGAATCGCGCTTGTTCTCACCCACGGTGTGTTGCTCTCAGACTCGACGACGGAACAACGCGTGGTAGATCACGAGAATCAAGATCGCACCAACCACAGCAACAAATACACTATAGATGTTGAAGCCCGTAACGCCGGTCATCCCAAACTGCGTAAACAGCCATCCGCCCAGCACCGCGCCAACCACGCCGAGCAATATGTCCAGGATAAGGCCCTCACCTTGCTTGTTGACAATCTTGCTGGCGATGAAACCACTGATCAAACCTAATATGATCCAAGTAATAATAGACATGAAATTCCCTCACTTTGAACGTGGCCCTTTGGCGTGCGTGCATTCTAGTCAGGTAACCCCGCGCCGCAATGCGCGCCCCGACAAAAGATCTGTGAGCCGTGTCTTACGCGCTAGACTGCAACTTACCAAAACGCATTAATGAGGTCGGTATGGCGAAGGGCTACTGGATCTGCTTCTATGATGAAATCAACGAGCCTGCCAAATTGATGGCCTATGCCAAATTAGCCGCGCCCGCTATCGAGGCGGGTGGCGGTCAATTCCTCGCCCGGGATAAGGCAGTTGGTGCGTTTGAGGATGGCATGCTGGAGCGTACCGTGGTCATCGAGTTCGAATCTGCTGAAAAAGCCATCGCTACCTATCACAGTGCCGCCTATCAAGAAGCACACGCGGCACTGCAAGGTGGCGTGGTGCGCGGTATACGCATCGTCCGCGGAGTTTAAGCGGCGGTCGGATAGTCGGTGTAGCCCTTCGGACCGGGCGTATAAAAAGTGTCCATATCAGGTGGATTGAGCGGCTTGCCGGCGCGCATGCGTTCGACCAGATCCGGATTTGCCAGGAACGCACGTCCGAACGCAATCAGATCGGCACGGCGCTCCTGCAAGGCTGCCTCCGCTGACGACTTATCGAAACCGCCTGCGAGAATGAACGTGCCTGCAAAGATCTGCCGCAGCTCCGTCTTGATCTCCGTCGGCACAGCCGGCGCACCCATGGCCGAATGATCGAGCACGTGCAGATAGCCTAACCCCAGTGCTGACAACTCCTGCGTCAGTGCCGCGTATTGCGCAGGAAGATCGTCATAGGGTCCGGTGCTGTTGAAGACGCCATAAGGCGAAAGACGCATGCCGGTACGCTCTGCGCCGATCTTGCCCACCACTGCACGGGCGACCTCGAGCGCAAAGCGATTGCGGTTGGCGATGCTGCCACCGTAACCATCGGTACGTTGATTGACGTTGGGGTTCAGAAACTGTTCGATCAGATAGCCGTTGGCTGCATGCAATTCCACCCCATCAAAGCCGGCGCGCAGTGCCATCGCAGATGACTGCGCATACTCTTGCACGGCGATGCCGATGTCCGACTCCGTCATGGCGCGCGGCTTGCTGAACGGTTGCATACCCAGCGCATCGGTATACATTTCACCGGGGCAGATCACCTCGGTAGGACCCACTACCTCTGCACCACTCGGCAGATTCGCAACGTGGGTGACGCGCCCCGTGTGCATCAACTGCACGAAAATCTTGCCACCCTGCGCGTGCACCGCCGCGGTAACCCGACTCCAGCCCTCGACCTGCGCATCATTGTAGAGCCCCGGGATGCGCGGATAGCCCACGCCATTTGGCGATGGCGAAGTGCCTTCGGAGATGATCAAACCGGCACCTGCCCGCTGAGCATAATATTCAGCCATCAAGGCATTCGGTCGGCTGAATGGATCAGCACGACTGCGGGTCAGTGGCGCCATCACAAAGTGGTTTTTCAAGTGCAGTGCACGAGAATCGTAGGCATCGAATAGCATCGTAGGATTTTATCAGACGAGCGCGTTTCGGTTCCACCACCATGCAGCGCCCAGCAACGCCACCATGATCAAAGAGACGACCAGCTTGATGAGCGTGCCGAAGATCAAGCCGATCCAGGTGCCGATGCCGACATGCGTGGAACGCAGAACGCTGTTGCCCGCTGCCAGCTCGCCGAGTACTGCACCGACGAAGGGACCGAGCAACAGACCGGGCAAGCCCAAAAATAGGCCAATGACGGTGCCCAACAGCGCGCCCCAGACCGCGCGCGGGCTCGCACCCACCCGTTTGGCACCGAGCGCGCCGGCCAGCAAGTCCATCGCGATTCCGATCACACCGACCACAGCGATGCTGATCAGCCAGCCCGTTCCCAGATGGTGATAGTGGTCAACCGCAGCGATGATCCAGATGCCGGCGAATATCATGGGAATGCCGGGCAACGCCGGCACGATGGCGCCGGCCAGACCCGCGATGATCAGCAGCGCGGCAACCACATCGAGCACGATGTACAACACCTCGTGCATTCAGAAACGCAGCGACAGGCAACTCAAGCCGCCGTCCATCTTGCGAAACTCTGACACATCGACTTCGAGGGGTAAGAAGCCCCTCGCGCGCAACGCGGCCGTGAAGCGCGGGTATCCCCCTGCCACCAACACCCGATCGTTGATGCGGACGCAGTTCGCCGCGTATCCCTCTTCGGCGTCGACGCACACGACCGCGGCAGACGACTTGATGCCGAGCACTGTCGCGATCTCGTCCAAGCCTTGCATGACGGCCCAGGTACCGTTGCCCAGATAAGAAATCCCGCTCTTCAAATGTAAGAGCTGTGGGGTCGTGCGCATGTCGACGACCGTACTCGAAAAATCCCAGGCGCGCAGCTGTGCCTGAAGCTGCGCCGCGCCTTCGGCATTGGTGCGCGCAGACTGTCCGATGAAAAAGTGCTCGCCCGCCTGCGCGACGTCGCCGCCATCCAGGGTGCCCGGTAAGGCGATGCGCTCGAGCTTCGCAAAAAACGCAATTAAAGCAGGCGCGAGAGAGTCCGTTTCACCACGACGGCTGGGTGCGCCTGGCAGGGTCAGCACGGCGCCACGCGCGGTGACCAATGCAGCATCCTCCACAAACGTGCCGTCGGGAAACGCTTCGTCGGCGGCGATGCGGGTGATCTTCAGCCCACACTTGGCGAGCGCCTCGCAGTAGGACGCGTGCTGCGCCAGGGCCTTGTCATAATCCGGAGGTCCCTCATTGGCTGACGTCAGACCCGAGGCAAAACTGCGGCCCGGCGGCTTGACGAGGGCGTGCGAAAAACATGTCACCGATAAAATTCCATCAGACAAGCTTAGCTGCTTGCGCGCCTGCGTGGCGCGCTCATTGGCGCGTGCTGATGCCCATCCTCCGCAACAGCAATGTACCGATGGCAACTGCTTTCGCTTCCGCCGCCGACCGTGTGCGGAGCCCTGCCTCGCGCAGGCGGGATGCCTGGCTCGGCGGCGCAACGGTCGTCGGAAGCTCGTTCCCGCCAACGGACCTGCACAACCTCCACGCGCACACGAGATTTATTACGGAATTGACGTTCCTGTCATGAATGCCCCCGCATCCCCCGCATACCCCTGTGCTCACAGCGAGCATGTCCAATCCTGCCCGGCCCGTGAGGGCATGACAGTTGCTGCATTCCCGTGTCGTGTATGACGCATTGACGATGAAAACATGGCTTCATGAAGCCGAACAGTTGGGCAGATTGGTCCCGTCATTGTTAATGTCGGGCACAATCTTCTTGAGCCCCTGCGGCAATTCAAACTGCGTCGGTGCGACCACACCGGCATCGATGGAGGTGGTCTCCATAGTGAACTCGGCGACGGTTTTCAAGGGATCGCCCTTGGCGCCGACCGGTTGAGCCGTCGTCGTCGACGTGTCGGATGCGGTGGACGGCGCAGACTTTTTAGCGAACATGCCGCCGACGAGATTGCGGGCAAACGCACCGGCCGCCGATCCCGCGATGTAGCCGCCAGGGCCGTTGCCGGCCGAGCGTTCGACGCTGTCGCTCGCAGAGTAGCCGGCCGCGCTCGTCGCCGAATTCTCGGCCGCCGAGCCGGCGGCAGAACCCGCGTTTTGCACGACGCCGGGCGAGCCGGAAGAGCTCGGCGAGGCCGCTGAGGTGCCGCAACGTGGACCGCCGTAAGCAAAGCGGAATTGGGTGCGGAGCGGGTAACCTTTCAGGTCACTGGAACGTCCGGCCAGTTGTTTGAGACTGTCCGCATACGGCGCCATGGCCTTGCTCAGGGCGGGGTTGGCCAGCGAACCCGGCGTCAGTCCCAATTTGCGTGCATAGGCCAGCTGAAATTTCTGCCGTTCGGAGAGACCGGCGATCTCTTCCTGGGTAAGCCAGACGTCGAACGAATAGTCGAGTTCGCACTCCTCGCCTGTCGACTTGACCTTGCAGCTCTGCGTCATGGTCAGATTGGTGCGTTGAGCATTGTGTCCGGCGATGTTGGCCACGTCCTGCGTTTTAGTCACGGATACCCGCGGCTCGGACATCTCGCATTTTGACGTGTCCGGGCCGGTCTGCGCCTGCCGCATCTGGGGACAGGATTTGAGCTTCTCGACCGCCGCCCGCTGCCGCTCGACCATTGCGCGCGTTTGCTCCGGCGTGGGCAAGGGCACCTCGGTGTAGGTTTTCTTCTTGGCGTCGATGTCCCACGTGACGCCTTGATCGAGCCGCAGGATCTCGACGTTCTTTTTGTGACCGCAAAGCATCGACATCATGCCGTCGCAGGAAAACTGTGTTTCGCTGCGCGACTTGTCACCGGCGATGGATCGGGTATCGGTCGTGTGAGCCTTCATGAACGCCACGCTCACCGTACTTTGCTCTTGCACGGTGACGTCGGCCACGGCGATGCCGCTGCAGGCAGCCACGCTCGCGCAGGCGAGCCGAAGCGCAATATGACTTATTGACATTTTATTACTCCTGATTGATCGGCGGCTCGTTTTCATCTTCACAATAACCGTAGAGATAGCCGAAAACCGCCACGACCTCTTATCCCTGAATACGCATGATTCCGTCCGCCGCGACACGCGCCGGGAAAAATCGGCATTTGTTATACTGACAATGACTTACGCTAGCAGGCGCGATGGCAAACGAGAACACGGGAGATGTGACCCAGCTGCTGGCGGCAGCCGCCGAGGGCAACCGTGCGGCGCTCGATCAGGTTTACGCCATTCTCTATCCGGAATTACGCGATCTCGCACACCGCCGCGTTCGCCAAAACAACCAAGTCGCCGCCCTGGACACGACGTCCCTGGTGCACGAGTCTTATATACGGCTGGTCAAAGCGGGAAAGATCGCGGTCGAGAACCGCAAGCACTTCCTCGCCTATGCGGCACACGTCATGCGATCAGTGGTCGTGGATTTCGTGCGGCATGCTCGTGCGCAACGACGCGGCGGAGAACATCTGCACGTGACCCTCAACTCGAGCGTGCTCGATTCGGTGGAGTCGTCGGAAAGCGAGATCGTCCGTCTCAACGATCTGCTGAACGAACTCGCGCAGCTTGACCAGCGGCTCGTCGCGGTCGTCGAGATGCGCTACTTTGCCGCACTCGACACTGAACAGATCGCCGAATGCCTTGGGGTGACGAGTCGCACGGTGCTTCGGGACCTTGAAAAAGTCCGCTTGCTGCTTATCGACGCGCGCACTTGATTCAGCCTACGTAAAAATCGGCGCGTGGCGACAGCACGATCAGTGCGGCGCTAAAAGTTTTTCGACCTGACAGCCAATCGCGTTTTGCTAGGATGCAAGCATGAAACGCAGCGTCGGCGAACTCTCCGCGATGATGCAATTGCTCGACGAAGCCCTCGATTTACCGGAGGCAAGTCGCCTCACGTGGGTTGACACGCTCCCCGACGATTACGCGGCCTTGCGCCCGAGTCTGCGCGCCCTCCTCTCGGTCTCGGTTGCCCACGAAACCCGCGACGTCGCGCAACTGGAACAGCGCATCGCCCGTATCGTGCACGACGAAATTCCGGCGCAGGACCAACCCGCGCTGCGACCCGGAATCCGCATCGGTCCCTACGCGTTGGATCGCGAACTCGGTCAGGGCGGCATGGGCAGCGTCTGGCTCGCGCATCGTGCCGACGGCGCATTTCAGCGTCTGGTTGCCCTCAAATTGCCGCACGTGACTTGGATGGGCGATCTCGCTGCGCGCCTGGCACGCGAGCGCGACATCCTGTCTACGCTGCAACATGAAAATATTGCGCGTTTTCTCGACGCCGGTGTTGATCAGGCAGGACGGCCTTTCCTGGCGATGGAATACGTCGAAGGCGAACCGATCGATGTCTACTGCGCTGCGCAAAAACTTAACGTGCGTGAACGACTACGTCTGGTGCTGGGCGTTGCCAAAGCCGTTGCGCATGCACATTCGAAGTTGATCGTGCACCGTGATTTGAAACCGAGCAACATTCTGGTTTCGCGCGACGGCGGCGTCCGTCTGCTGGATTTCGGTGTTGCAGCGCTGATCGATGAGAAAGCGGCGCGCCAGTCGCGGCTGACCCAGTTCGCCGGACGCGTGCTGACGGTTGATTACGCTTCCCCAGAGCAGATCGGCGGCGAAAGCATCGGCACTGCCACGGACGTGTACTCGCTGGCGGTGGTCGCGTACGAATTGCTGACCGGCGCGCGGCCCTATCGCCTCAAGCGCGGCACGACCGCGGAACTCGAGCAAGCCATTGCCGAGGTGGAACCCCGCCCCGCCAGTGATTCGGTCAGCGATCCCGCGCTCAAAAGGCAGCTGCGCGGCGATCTCGACGCCGTGCTCAACCGGGCCATGAAAAAGAAACCGGGTGAACGTTACGCCACGATCGCGGCCTTCGGCGATGATCTGGAGCGCCACCTGAACGATGTGCCGGTCATCGCCCGTCCCGACAGTGTGGTGTATCGGGCGCGTAAATTCGTCGCGCGTCATGCGCTGGAGGTGAGCGCAGCCGGCGTCATCCTGGTCGTGGTGCTGGCGGGCAGCGCCGTCGCGTTGTGGCAGGCACATGCCGCACGAGTCGAGGCGACGCGCTCCAAGGCAACCAAGGACTTCCTGGTGGAGATCTTCCGTTCCAATGACGTACGCATTGCCTCCGACAAGCCGCATGCAGATCGCACCATCAAAGAAGTCCTGGACGCGGCGGTGAACCGTATCGAGGAACAATTCGCGGGGCAGACGGACATGCAACTCGAATTGCTGGGACTGACCGCGACCATCTACGAGAATCAGCAGGACATGGACCGCTATCATGCGCTGCAAGCCCGCCGCATGCAGATTGCGAAGGCGGCCTACGGGCCTTCTCACCCGCTCGTCATCGAAGGGCTGCTGCAGGAGAGCGATGCGGCGTGTTCGCATCTGGATTTCGAGACAGCGGCGAAACTGCTGACCGAGGCCGACATGGCGCTCGTTCAATCGGGTCATGATGGCGGCGAACAACGCGCCGATTGGCTGCGCATCAAGGCGCGCATGCTACATCGGACGGCGAGCAACCAAAACGAGGCGGATCAGCTGCTCGATCAGGCCATCGCACTGTATCGAAAAAACAAATCGAAGAGCTCTGGCTATGCCGATGCCGTCAACATGTCAGCGCGCGTCCATGCCGAACAGGGCAACCTGGCCGTCGCCATGCCGCTGATGGAGGAAGCCATTCGGGTTGCGGAAGGCGCGCCGGATCGCGATGACGCCCTGTTGTCGGGGTTCGTGCTCAATCTGGCGCGGCAACAGGAGGCGCTCGGCGATCTTGCCACAGCGAGTGCCACCTATCGTCGCGCGCAGGAACTGGCGCGTCGAACCTTTGGCGTTCACCACCGCAACTATTGGATGGCGCTAGCCTGGCATGCACAACTGCTGCACCGGCGCGGCGATCGCGCAGCCGCGCAGCGCCTGTTTGCGGAGATGCTGAAGAATGTGACCTCTGCGCCCGGTGATTATGATGGCGACGGCGCGCGTGGGGTTTACGCGGAATGCCTCGCCGCTGAAGGCAATGCCCTTGCAGCCATTCCGCTGCTGGAGACGATGTATCAAACGGTGCAAAAAAGCGCCGCCTACGATTTTGAGGTACGCGAAACGGCCCGCACGCTGGGCGATGCGTATGACCACGTCGGCCGTACTGCCGATGCCCGCGACAAGTTATGGGCGGCCCACGAAGAACTTCTGGCAAAGGATCCGCCGGGTTCGCGCTGGGTTCTGCGGGCGCGCGAGCGCTGGGGACGGTTCCTGCTCGACCACTCACGGCCCGGCAGCGCCGACTTTGGCGCCGCAGAAG
>CAZZZU010000013.1:0-56250 GCA_964658805.1 uncultured Steroidobacteraceae bacterium | reverse complement strand
ACGCTGCGTCAGCGCCGCAGGATCTTGATCAACTCTTCCAACTCGATCCGCATCTGATGGATGAGCTGTTGGCTCTGATTGAGATCGACTTGGGCGTCATCGCCGGTGAGACGGTTTCGCGCGCCACCGATCGTGAAACCTTGTTCGTACAGGAGACTGCGGATCTGGCGGATGATCAGGACATCCTGACGTTGATAGTAACGGCGATTGCCGCGGCGCTTCACCGGCTTCAATTGCGGGAATTCCTGCTCCCAGTAGCGCAGGACATGAGGCTTGACGCCGCACAGTTCGCTCACCTCGCCAATGGTGAAGTAGCGCTTGCCCGGAATCGGCGGCAATTCGCTATTGCTGTTTGGTTCCAGCATAGGCCTCGACGCGCGCTTTTAATTTCTGTCCAGGTCTGAACGTCACGACGCGACGGGCACTGATAGGAATTTCTTCGCCAGTCTTCGGATTGCGGCCCGGACGACGGTTCTTGTCGCGCAAATCAAAATTGCCGAAGCCAGACAATTTTACCTGCTCGCCCGAACTCAAGGCTGCGCGAATTTCCTCGAAGAAGAGATCGACCAACTCGCGCGCTTCGCGCTTGTTGAGCCCCAACTGATCAAACAGGGCTTCGGCCATTTCTGCCTTGGTAAGGGCTGCCATGCGGTTATTGGTCTCTTATCGTGGCGCTCAAAACATCCCTCATCCGGGTGACCACTGAGGCGACCACGGCATCTGCATCGACGTCGGTAAGAGTGCGGGATGAATCCTGTAAAATCAAGCTTAAAGCGACACTTTTTCGTCCAAAATCTACGCCAGGACCCCGATAGACATCAAAGACGCGCAGATCGATCAAGAGTTTTTCTGCAGCAACACTAACATTTTCCCTGATAACCGCCAGCGGCACGCCTTCTTCCACGACAATCGCTAAGTCCCGGCGCACCGTTGGAAATCTGGATATTTCCCGAAAAGCCGGGGGCTTGGACTGAAATGCTGTGGTCATTTCTAGCTCAAATAATAAAGGCGTCGCGGACAGCCCGAGCGCTTTGACCAAGCGGGGATGTAACTCGCCGAGCCAGCCGACCGCCGTCTCACCGCGATAAATGCGCGCGCTCCTGCCCGGCCGTAGCACCTTCGACTCGTCCTGACGCATTTCAGCGTTGCCATCAGCGAGCCCCATGATCTCGAGCACGTCGGCTTTGACGTCGAAAAAATCCAGCGCTTCCTTGGGTGCACCCCACTGCTCCGGCCAGCGCGTCCCGACAGCGATCCCAGCAAGCGTTTCAATCTCCTCCAACCCTGCATCGGTAACGATGAACTTTTTGCCAAGCTCAAATAAACGCACGCGCGTCTGCTGCCGCCGCAAGTTCTCGCGGCAGGCCTGAAGGAGCCCTGGCCAGAGCGATACGCGCATTTCACTCAAGTCCGCCGAGAGCGGATTGCGCAACGTCAAAGCCCGTAAGTCGGGGAACATTTGACGCTGCAACGCTGGATCAACGAACGTATAGGTAATGGCTTCGTGATAGCCGCGATCGACCAGCGCCAGCGCCACGCGCTCAGCGGAGACAGTGAACTCGGTCGCGCCGCCTGCGATCTGCGGCGCCACCGCATGTCGTTCCGGGATGGCGTCGAAACCTCGCAGGCGCGCTACTTCCTCGATCAGATCCGCTTCGATGCGCAGGTCGAATCGATGCGCGGGTCTGCGCATGCGCCAGCCGCTTTCCTCATCCTCTACTTCCAGGCTGATGGCCTTTAATACCAACCTTGCCTCATCGTCCGGAACGGGGGCGCCGAGCAGCCGTTCGAGTTGCACCCGTCGCAGGCTGATCCAGTGCTCGCTTGGGTCGGCCCGTGCCTTTGTCAACACCACAGGCCCCGCCTCGCCGCCGCAGCACTCCATCAGGAGCTCCGCGGCCCGCTCCAGGGCCACGCGTGACAACAAGGGATCAACGCCGCGTTCGAAGCGCTGCGCGGCGTCGGTAAACAGTCCAAGGCGTCGCGCGCGACCGGCGACGGACTCGGGCGCGAAGTGCGCAGCTTCGAGCAGGACGTCCTGGGTCGCATCGGAAATCGCGGTACGACGGCCACCCATGATGCCCGCAACCCCGACCGCACCCGCGGCGTCCGCAATGACCAAAAAATCCGTATCGAGCTCATGCTGACTGTCGTCGAGGAGGGTGATCCGTTCTCCAGGCAGCCCCTGACGTACGGTGATGCCTTGCGACAGCTTGGCCACATCATAAGCATGCATGGGCTGGCCCATCTCGATCATCACGTAGTTGGTGACGTCCACGATGGCCGAAATGCTGTTGAGACCGACGCGCCGCAGGCGCTCCCGAATCCAGGTCGGAGCGAGCGCGCCCGCCCGAACGCCACGTATCAGGCGCGTACCGAACACCGGACACGCCAATGGCGCTTCAACGCTCACAGGAAAATTCTTGTCGTGATGTGCAACGACATGGAACTTCGGGTATTCGAGATAGACCCGGTCACGCGCTGCGCTGTAGTCCCGCGCAATGCCGAAGACACTCATGCAGTCGCCTCGGTTCGGCGTGACGTTGATCTCCAGGGCATGATCATCAAGATCGAGCGCCACCCGCAGATTGTCATTGAGCGTCAAGCTCGAGGGCAGTTCCATGATGCCATCGTGCTCCGATCCTAAGCCGAGTTCGCGCGCCGAACACAGCATGCCACTCGACTCGAGGCCACGCAGTTTGGCGCGCTTGATGTGCACGGCATTCGGCAATTCCGCGCCCACCATGGCCACCGCCACCTTGAGCCCTGCCCGGACGTTGGGCGCGCCGCAGATTATCTGCAGTTTGTTATGCCCGTCAGTCGTGACCTGGCACACCGCAAGCTTGTCGGCATCAGGATGCCGCGTGCACTCGAGCACCAGGCCAACCACGACACCGTGAAAGGGCGGCGCCGCGGGAACGATCGCTTCGACCTCGAGGCCCGCGAGCGTCAGCTGCGCCGCAACCTTGTCCGCTTCGGCTTCGACATAGGTAAAGTCGCGCAGCCAGTTGTGGGTAATCTTCATGACTCAACCGAACTGCTTTAAAAATTGCAGGTCACTCTCAAAAAATAGCCGCAGGTCGTTGACCCCATACCGCAACATGGCCAGACGATCGATGCCCATGCCGAAGGCATAGCCTTGCCAACGCTCACTGTCGATGCCCGCCGACTGCAGCACATTTGGATGGACCATGCCGCAGCCGAGAATCTCGAGCCAACCCGTTTGCTTGCACACCCGGCAGCCTGTGCCGTGACAGAACACGCACTCTATGTCGACTTCGGCGGACGGCTCCGTGAACGGGAAGTACGAGGGCCGCATGCGCATGCCGAGCGGTTGCTCGAAAAATCGTTCGACGAAGGTATGCAGCATCGCTTTCAGATTCGCGAGACTGATATCCGGACCGATCACGATACCTTCGACCTGGTGAAACATGGGCGTGTGCGTGGCGTCGGAATCGATACGGTAGACACGCCCGGGTGCGATCACCGCCAGCGGCGGCTGCGTTTCCCGCATGGTCCGAATTTGCACCGGCGATGTATGGGTGCGCAAAAGGCGGCCGTCCGGAAAGTAAAACGTGTCGTGCATGGCGCGCGCGGGATGATTTTTCGGAATGTTGAGCGCTTCGAAGTTGTGGAAATCGTCTTCCACCTCGGGGCCAGACGCCACGGTGAAGCCCGCTTGCTTGAAGATTTGCTCGATGCGCAGCCGTGTTCGGGTCACCGGATGCAGTCCGCCCGCTTCCTGACCGCGGCCTGGTAAGGTCACATCGATGGCGCCCTTCGCCAGTTCGCCCGCGAGCGCCGCTTCGGCCAAGCGCTCCCTGCGCGCTTCGAGAGCTGCCTGGATGGCCACCTTGGCTTCATTGATGCGAGCGCCTGCAGCAGGCCGCTCCGCAGCACTCAGCGCGCCCAGGCCTTTCAATTGCTCGGTAAGCAACCCCTTTTTGCCGAGCAGGCGTACCCGCACCTCATCCAGTGCGCCCAGGTCTTGCGAGCCCTCGATTGAGGTGATCGCTTGCTCGACCAGCGAACTCAGTGAATCGGCAGCGGCCATGATTTCTTGGGTTAAAGCGAGATTGGTGTGCGCGACACTCGTTGCTACGCACGCGCCAATCTCGCTTCAGGCCGGCTGCTACGCCGCGAGGCTGGCTTTCGCTTTCTCTACGATCGCGTTAAACGCCGGCATGTCATGCACGGCGAGGTCCGCCAGCACCTTGCGATCGATCTCGAGGCCCGACTTGTTCAAGCCGTCCATCAAGGTGCTGTAGGTCATGCCGCAGAGACGTGCAGCCGCATTGATTCGCGTGATCCAAAGCGCACGGTACTCACGCTTTTTCTCCCGGCGTCCACGATAGGCATACTGCCCCGCTTTGATGACCGCCTGTTTGGCGGTGCGGAAGACTTTGCGACGGGCATTGAAATAACCCTTCGCTTTCTTGAGGATCTTTTTGTGACGGCGACCTGCAACTACGCCGCGTTTGACTCGTGCCATGGTGTTCTCCTGACCTTATGCGTACGGCATCAGCACTTTGATACGATTCACATCAGTCTCATCGACCTGTGCTTCGCGTCGCAGCTGGCGTTTCCGCTTGCTGGGCTTTTTCGTCAGGATATGACGACGATGGGACTGTCCGCGCTTGAAGCCGTTCGCTGTTTTGCGAAAACGCTTCGCGGCAGCCCGCTTGGTTTTCAACTTGGGCATGACTACTCCTAATTTTATAGCCCTGTTCACAAGCACCGCTATCGGCGCCGCTACAGGCGGGTGGCAGCTTCGTCGAGCCCGGCTTGCGCCGAATCGATTACTTGCTGCCGCTCACTTCTTTTTGGGCCCGAATACCATGATCATCTGCTTGCCTTCCATCAGCGGATTCTGTTCCACCGTCGAGTGCGGTGCGAGGTCCTCAGAAATCCGCGACAGGAGACGACGGCCGATGTCCTGGTGCACGAGCTCACGGCCACGGTAACGCAAGGTTACCTTGGCCTTATCACCCTCGGTCAGGAAGCGAATGATATTACGCAGCTTGACCTGGTAATCCGCCTCTTCCGTCCCGGGACGAAATTTCACTTCTTTTACCTGAATCTGCTTCTGCTTGCGCTTGGCAGCGTGCGCCTTCTTGTTTTGTTCGAACAAGAATTTGCCGAAATCCATGACTCTGACCACGGGCGGTTCCGCCATCGGCGAAACCTCAACCAAATCCAGAGTCTGCGAACTGGCCATTAGCAGCGCTTCTGCGCGCGTCATGACGCCAGCCTGACTACCATCCGCGGCGATCACGCGCACCGACGGTGCGGAGATCTCCTCATTACGCCTTACGCGCTTCGACGTTGCGATACACGATCCTCCAAAACTAAACGGCCGCGGCTCGCGACTTCTTCGCAAAGCAAAGCAGAGAGCTCTGAGAGCGTCAAACTGCCGAGGTCTTTGCCACTGCGCGTGCGAACGGCCAGGGTGCGTGCCTCAACCTCGCGATCGCCAGCGATCAGCATGTAAGGCACACGCTTTATTGTATGTTCGCGGATTTTAAGGTTTATCTTCTCGTTTCTCAAGTCTGTTTCAACCCGAAGCCCCTGATTTCTCAGGTTTTCCGCAAGTTCCAGGCAATATTGCTCCTGTCGCTCCGTGATCCCCATCACAACTGCCTGCACGGGCGACAGCCACATCGGCAGGCGGCCGGCATGATGTTCGATCAGGATCCCGATAAATCGCTCGAGTGAGCCAAACATTGCCCGATGCAGCATCACCGGCACATGCTTCTGGCTGTCCTCGCCTACGTAACTCGCGCCGAGGCGCACCGGCAGGTTGAAATCCACCTGCAGGGTGCCGCATTGCCAGTCCCGACCAATGGCATCACGCAGCACAAACTCGAGTTTGGGACCGTAGAAGGCGCCCTCACCCGGATTCAGGGTGGTTTCGATGCCGGCCGCAGCACATGCCTGCCGTAACGCATCCTCCGCTTTGTCCCAAATCTCATCCGATCCGACCCGCTTCGACGGCCGATCGGAGAACTTGATGCGCACGTCGTCAAAGCCGAAATCGCGGTAAATGCTGAGGATCAGTTCCGTCACCTTCACCGCCTCGGCAGTGATCTGATCAGCGGTGCAGAAAATATGAGCATCGTCCTGCGTAAAAGCGCGCACCCGCATCAGCCCATGCAAGGCGCCGGACGGCTCGTAACGATGCACCTTGCCGAACTCGGCGATGCGTAGCGGCAATTCTCGATAACTCCGCAAGCCTTGATTGAAAACCTGGATATGACCCGGACAATTCATCGGCTTGAGGGCGAAGACTCGTTCGTCCGGTGTCCGGGTCATGAACATGTTTTCGCCAAACGTTTCCATGTGTCCCGACTTGACCCACAGTTCGCGATCCATGACCTGCGGCGTGTTGACCTCTACATACCCGCCGGCAGTCTGGCGGGCGCGCATATAGGTAAGCAGTTGCTGGAACAGTGCCCAGCCCTTCGGGTGCCAGAAAACTGCACCGGGGGCTTCCTCCTGCAGATGGAACAGATCGAGTTCCTTGCCGATGCGCCGGTGATCGCGCTTCTCGGCTTCTTCGAGGCGCGTCAGGTACTCCTTCAGTTGCTTCTCGGTCGCCCAGGCAGTGCCGTAGATCCGCTGCAGCATCTCGTTATTCGAGTCGCCGCGCCAATAGGCGCCCGCCACCTTCATGAGCTTGACGGCCTTGAGCTTGCCAGTGCTCGGCACGTGCGGTCCGCGACACAGGTCTTCCCAGTCGCCTTGACCATACAGACTGATGGACTCGCCTTGCGGAATGGCGGCAATGATCTCCGCCTTGTAATGCTCGCCGATCGACTTGAAGTGCGCGACGGCTGCATCCCGCGGCAGTACGCGGCGATGCACCTTCACGTCCTTGGCGACAATTTCGGCCATGCGCTTTTCGATGGCGGCCAGGTCGTCCGTGGTGAACGGGCGCTTGTAGGCAAAGTCGTAAAAAAAACCGTTCTCGATCACCGGGCCGATGGTCACCTGGGCGTCCGGATACAGCTCCTGCACGGCATTGGCGAGCAGATGCGCGGCCGAGTGCCGTATCACATCGATGCCCTCGGGATCCCGATCCGTCACGATGCTCAAGGTGGCATCGCGATCGATCGTGAACGAGGTGTCCACCAATTTGCCGTCGACCTTTCCCGCCAACGCGGCTTTGGCAAGGCCCGCCCCGATGCTCGACGCGACTTCAGCCACGGTCACTGGGTGATCGAAATGCTTTTGACTACCGTCCGGAAGGGTTACTGCGGGCATGACTCATATTAACAGTTGCGGCAAGCCACCCCCGTCCTCGGGAGGTGGTGCGCGCTAGTGGGATCGAACCACTGACCCCCACCATGTCAAGGTGATGCTCTACCGCTGAGCTAAGCGCGCGCGAGGTCGCGAACGATACCGGATTCGTCGCTGCGACTCAAACCGCCTTTGTCCCCCGATTAGCCAAGGCGCCCCTACGCCCTCGCACTCAGGTAGCGCCGTCGGCGGACACCGGTCCCATATTTGCGCTCGACGCTTCCAGCGGCCGACTACCGACGTTCAAAGAATATCTAAATTTGACCTCGCCGATCAGAATGACGTCGCCGTCACGCAGCAGCTGTCGGCTCACTTTCCGGCCGTTCACGATCACGCCATTGGTACTGTTCAAATCCTCGATGATGGCTTCGCGCGGACTGGCAAGCACCACAGCATGGTGGCGGCTCACCGAGGATGAGTCGATCTGCAACTCGCAGCCTGCGCCGCGACCGATTCGGGTGCGACGACCCAGGGCATGCGATGTCTGACGGTCGCCGTCCAACCGTACCAGTTCACCTGAGGCCTCGGTGGACGGTGGCGGCAACCCGGCGGCCTGCTGCAGCGGCGCGACGCCTGCACCCAGCCGCTCCATGCTGGTCGCGATTCGGCCCAGTACGTTGGCATTGCTGCTTTCGCTGCGTTCCAGCCGCCGGATCAGGAATTCTCGCTCCGCCAATGCGCCACGGGTGCGTTCGAGCGTCGTACCCTGCTCGCGATGCGCCTCGGTCAGTTGATCGAATGCGGCCTGCTTTGCGATGAGTTCATCCTGTAGCCGCTGCACCTGCGCCTCAACCACCTCGATTGGACGACGGGCTTCCTGTAAATGCGCCAGCAATACCGCCAGCTCCTTATCGCGCGCCTCGGCCTCTGCCGTGAGTGCGCCCACGGTGGCTGCGTGCTGTTCGCTCAGACGAGCCAGTTGCGTGCCTCGATCAGCCCGTATTTCTGCGAGTGCGCTGTCCAGCTCCGCCCGTTGACGCTCCACCGTGCCTTTATGCTGCGCCGCCAATTGGCTCAATTGCGCGCTATGGTCTGCTTCGCGCTGCTCCAGCAAGGCAGCGTGTTCCGAGCGCGCCTTCTGGGCACTCACAATGACCTCGGCAGTGCGCTTGGCCTCCTCGCCGGCGGTCGCCCGTGCTTCGCCCAGCTCATTCTCGGTCCACGCAAGCTCAGTGCGCAGCCGCGCCGTTTGCTCCTCTGCACCGTTAAGAAGTCCTTCCGCAGCCTCGCGCGCCTTCTGGGTATCAGCAAGCTCCGCCGCCATGTGCTCGAGATTTGCTTCCGCTCGGGCCAACGTGTCTTGCAACTTGTCGATCGTCGATTGCTGAGCCGCCACCTGCAGATCCAGATTTGCAGCGCGGCTTTGCAGCTGGTCGCGATGCGCTTTCATATCGCTATAACCGGTATCCGCCATGCCGACACGTGCATCGAGTTCGCGGTATTGGTTCTGATCAAAACCATGCCGCCACTCGCGCGAGCGCAGCAATTCGAGGAAAGCTGTCGACTGCGTGCGGGTCTCCGCCAGGTCGCTGCGCAATGTACCGAGTTCGGCGTCAGAGCGCTTCAATTGCCCTGCCAGCGCTGCCACCTTGTCGCGATGTAAAAGAAGTTCGTTGGTCCGCTCCACCAGCGCAGCGCGCGCCGCAATGAGATCCGTTTCGAGCTGCCCGCTCGTCTGGCTGCGGCTTTCCAGTAGCGATGCAAGTTTGACGTGTTCCTGCTGCAAGGTGGCGAGCTGCGAGTCGCGCTCTCTCAGCGAATGCAGCACCTGCACGATGCTGGCATCGCGGGATGCCAGCGATTCACGCAAAGCCTGACCCTCGGTGTGCAAGCGCTCACGCTCGCGGGTTACTTCCTCAACCTGCGATCGTGCCGCGTCAACCCAGGCGCTCCGCTCGGCCAACGCCTCTTCAGACTCGCGCAACTGCTTGTGTTCGGATTCGAGCGTCGTCCGCGCCGACAGGAGATCGCGCTCGAGGGCCACCACCCGCGCCGAGGCCGCATTCTCAGCGGCACGCGACAACTCATGTGCTCGAGTCAGCGCGTCATACTCGGCAGTCTGCCGTGCAATGCGTTCTTCTACCGAACGCACGCTCTCCGCGAGCGAGGGCAAATCATATCCGGGCCGTCCAAAATCCTGCGCCGGGGAGCCGGCAACCAGCGTAGCTGCAACGGTCGGAGCGCCGGACATGGCGCTGACATCGAGCAGCTCGTCCTCGTCATCGAAGAAATCATGGTCGAAGGTCACCCCTTGGAGAATGGGCAACCGGTCGGTGCGGTCCAGGTCGATTTGCGGTGACTGTTCTGGTTCAGCTGACATAGATGCCTCGTTAGCTAGCTCTCGAATCCGGCATGCCGAAAGCGGCATTGCGCAGCTTTTGTATCTCGTCGCGAATACGCGCCGCCTGCTCGAATTCCAGATTGCGCGCAAGTTTGGTCATTTCGACTTCGAGCTTTTTGATGCGCTTGACGGCCTGCTCCGGCCCCAATGCAAGCGACTCGCCGGCGGCTTGCTTGCGGTCGTCATTCACCGCGCGCGCGCCTTCCATTACATCCGTCACCCCTTTGACGATGGTGCGCGGAATGATGCCGTGCAAGGCATTGAATTCGATCTGCTTGGTGCGTCGGCGATCCGTCTCGGCAAGCGCGCGCTCGATTGATCCGGTGCGCTGGTCGGCATACAGAATGGCTTTGCCTTTCACATTGCGCGCGGCCCGGCCAATGGTCTGGATCAATGACCCCTCCGAGCGCAAAAATCCTTCCTTGTCCGCATCGAGAATGGCCACCAACGACACCTCGGGCATGTCGAGACCCTCGCGCAGGAGATTGATGCCGACGATGACATCGAATTTGCCGAGCCGCAGATCACGAATGATCTCGGACCGCTCAACGGTTTCTATGTCTGAGTGCAGGTAACGAACCTTGACGTCGTGCTCGCTCAAGTATTCGGTCAGGTCCTCCGCCATGCGCTTGGTGAGCGTGGTCACCAGCACGCGCTCGTTGACCTCGACGCGCAACCGAATTTCCGAGAGCAGATCGTCGACCTGCGCCCGGACCGGCCGTAATTCCACAACCGGGTCCAAAAGTCCCGTTGGCCTCGCCACCTGCTCGACCACCTGCCCGGACTTTTGATGCTCGTAATGTGCCGGCGTCGCCGAAACGAATATCGCCTGAGGCGCGAGGTGCTCGAACTCCTCAAAGCGCAGCGGCCGGTTGTCCAATGCCGAGGGCAGACGGAAGCCATATTCAACCAACGTTTCCTTGCGCGACCGGTCACCTTTGTACATGGCGCCGAGCTGCGGAATGGTCTGGTGGCTCTCGTCGATCACCAACAAGCTGTTGCGCGGCAGGTAGTCGAACAGACACGGCGGCGGTTCACCCGGAGTACGACCGGATAGATAGCGCGAGTAATTCTCGATGCCGTTGCAGTAGCCGACCTCATTCATCATTTCAAGATCAAACAGGGTTCGTTGCTGCAGGCGTTGCGCTTCCACCAGCTTGCCGGCGTCGTTGAGCGATTTGAGGCGCAAGCGCAATTCGCTGCGAATCTCATCCACAGCGCCGGTGACGCGCTCCTTCGGCGTCACGTAATGCGACGAGGGATACACCGTCAGACGCGGCACCTTACGCAGGACTTCGCCGGTCAGCGGATCGAAGAAACTCAACGATTCGATTTCGTCGTCGAACAATTCGACCCGCACCGCCTCGCGCTCCGATTCGGCCGGAAAAATGTCGATGACGTCGCCGCGCACGCGATAGCTGCCCTGCTGTAACTCGATTTCGTTGCGTGTGTACTGCATGTCTGCCAGTCGCCGCAGCAACTTGCGCTGCTCCAGACGGTCGCCGCGTGACAAGTGCAGCACCATGCTCAGGTAGGCCTGCGGATCACCCAGTCCGTAAATGGCGGACACGGTTGCGACGATGATCGAATCGGGTCGCTCCAGCAGGGCCTTGGTCGCGGACAAGCGCATCTGCTCAATGTGCTCGTTGATGGATGCATCTTTCTCTATGAACGTGTCCGACGAAGGCACATACGCTTCAGGCTGGTAGTAGTCGTAGTAGGAGACGAAGTACTCGACCGCATTGCGCGGAAAGAAGGCCTTGAACTCTCCGTATAACTGCGCTGCGAGCGTCTTGTTGTGCGCAAGCACCAGCGTAGGACGCTGCACCTGCTGAATTACATTGGCGATCGTAAACGTCTTGCCAGAACCGGTGACGCCAAGCAAAGTCTGATGCGCCAGGCCGCTCGTAAGCCCCTCGACGAGCTTCTCGATAGCCTGCGGCTGATCGCCGGCCGGGGCGTAGTCTGCGAACAATTCAAAGCTCATTTACCTATACTCTCACGCGCCATTAGTGGAAAGCTCGCTTACACACTACAGCGTACACGTCACATCGCTTTCACAAATGATATGTAACCCGTCACACTTCTGTTTACAGTAGCGACGCCAGGTCGCTTACAGCATGATTTACTCATGAAATTTATAAAGGAATCCAGCACTTGGGCGTGACACTTTCCAAACGTGTTCAGAAAGTCAAACCTTCGCCCACCCTCGCGGTTACGGCGCGGGCAGCGCAACTCAAAGCAGAAGGTAGGGACATCATCGGGCTGGGTGCCGGTGAGCCCGATTTCGATACGCCGCTGCACATAGCAGATGCGGGCGTGGAGGCCATTCGCAAGGGTATGACCCGCTACACGGCTGTCGATGGCACGGTGGAGCTGAAGGACGCCATCATTGCTAAGTTCAAGCGCGAAAACGGGCTGGTGTACGAGCGCAGTCAGATCCTGGTTTCGTCGGGGGCGAAGCAGACGTGCTTTAATGTTTGCGCTGCGGTGCTGGATCCGGGCGACGAGTGTGTGATCCCGGCGCCTTATTGGGTGTCCTACCCCGATATGGCATTGCTCGCTGACGGGGTCCCGGTGAGCGTCTATGCGGGCCCGGAGCAGGGTTATAAGATCACGCCGGCGCAGCTCGAGGCGGCTATCACGCCGCGGACCAAGTTGCTGTTCCTCAACAGTCCGAGCAACCCCACCGGCGCCGCTTACACCACTTCGGAATTTCGGGCGCTCGGCGCCGTGCTCGCCGCGCACCCGCAGGTGTTGATCGCATCGGATGAGATGTATGAACACATCTATTGGGCCGCAGAACCCTTTGCGAGCTTCGCGGCGATCAATCCGAATTTGTACGACCGTACTGTCACCATCAACGGGGTCTCGAAGGCATACGCCATGACGGGTTGGCGCATCGGCTACTGCGGAGGCCCCAAACACATCATTGCCGCCATGGCGACTATCCAGGGCCAGTCTACGTCGAATGCATCGAGTATCTCGCAGCGTGCCGCGACCATTGCGTTGAACGCCGATCAGACTTGTGTTCGCGATATGAACAAGGCCTTCAAAGCCCGTCACGACTTCGTCGTTGCCGGGCTGAACGCCATTCCCGGCGTATCGTGCCTCACGGGCGCCGGCACCTTCTATGCCTTTGCTCGCGTGGACGGTGCCATGCAAGCGCTCGGTATCCAGGATGACAACGCGTTCGCCGAATACCTGTTGGTACATGCCGGCGTCGCGGTCGTTCCTGGCTCAGGTTTTGGCGCCCCCAATCACATGCGCATATCTTTCGCCTGCAGCATGGAGACGATGCAGGATGCGCTGGCCCGCATCGCCAAGGCTCTCTCACAGGCAGTGGCCAAGCGCGCGTGAAATACAAGAACCTTGGGAGCACCGGACTTAAGGTGTCTGAGCTCTGTCTCGGCTGTATGACCTATGGCGTGCCGGATCGCGGCGATCACGCCTGGACGCTTCCGGAGGAGCAAAGCCGCCCCTTGATCCGCGCAGCGCTTGAAGCCGGCATCAATTTCCTGGACACAGCGAATACCTACTCGGACGGAACGTCCGAGGAAATCGTCGGCCGCGCGGTGCGAGACTTTGCGCGTCGCGATGAGCTGGTCGTCGCTACCAAAGGCTTTTTCCCAATGACGGCCGACGCGAATGGCGGCGGCCTGTCCCGCAAGGCTCTGTTTCGTGCCATCGATGCCAGCTTGAAGCGACTGGCAATGGACTACGTGGATCTGTATCAGATTCATCGCTGGGATTACCACACCCCCATCGAAGAGACACTCGAAGCCCTCCACGACATCGTCAAGAGCGGCAAGGCACGCTATATCGGCGCCTCATCGATGTGGGCGCGGCAGTTCAGCAAGTCGCTGCATGTCGCCCGGCAACGCGGCTGGGCGCCCTTTGTCTCCATGCAAAACCACTACAACCTGCTGTACCGCGAGGAGGAGCGCGAGATGATCCCGCTGCTGCAAGAAGAAGGTGTTGGGATGATTCCCTGGAGCCCGCTTGCGCGCGGTCGCCTGACCCGCGCCTGGGACGCCGATACTGAGCGCAGCCGCACCGACGTGTTCGGCGGCAAACTCTACGTCTCGGACGTCGAGGCCGATCGTAAGGTGATCGAAGCCGTTGCGCGGATTGCAACGGCTCGCGGAGTGTCCAAGGCCCAGGTTGCCCTGGCCTGGATTGCGCACAAGCCATACGTGACGGCGCCTATCATCGGGGTATCCAAGCCGCAGCATCTCACTGACGCGTTGGCTGGACTCGGACTGCACCTGGATTCCGGCGAAAATGAGGCTCTCGAATCGCCCTACGTTCCACACGCCGTTTCCGGCCACGCCTGACGCATTGCCCCTTTCCTTGACTTAACGGCTCGGCTTCCCGACAATCCGCGCCTCCCGCGCTTCCTCGGTAGCTCAGCGGTAGAGCGACGGACTGTTAATCCGTTGGTCGGCGGTTCGAATCCGTCCCGGGGAGCCAATCTAAACAATGACTTGCACGCGGTACTGACCGCAGAAATGGAATTTGCTGTGACTGGTGCTGTGAAGCAGGGTCCAGAGCCTAGATAATACGTGCTCCAACGTTCGCTGAACGTATCGCTAACGGAGCAAAAACATGGCTGTTCATATCGTCCAACGCGGCAATAGTTTCGCCGCTCAAGTCACCGTCGCGCCCTACCCTCGCGTCACGCAATCTTTCAAAATCCCCGGGCGCGGCAAGCACACCGCGAAAGAGCGCAAGGAAACCGAAGCCGCAGCGAACGCTTGGGCGCGCGACGAAGAGCGCAGGCTTCAGGACTTCAAGAATAAGAAGCAGGCACCCGCGAAGATCGCGCTCACCGTGGCCACGCTGATCGAAGGCTATTTGGAGTCACCTAAGACGAAACAGTTGGCCAGCTACGCCGACACGGAAGCTCGGCTGGGCTTTTGGCTGGAACACTTCGGCCAAGAAAAGGTGATCGAGTTTTACCGCGACGGGCACATTTTCGACGGGCAAGTGAAGCTGGCCAAATCCGGCAAGGCACCCGCCACGGTGAACCGCTATCTGGCCGCGATGTCGTCGGCGTGGTCATGGGGGCAGGCTGCGGCGAAGATCAGCCACGAGCTTGTATGGCCACGTAAAGGGCTCAAGATGGAAGAGCCGCCAGCGCGTGAGGTGTACGTGACGGATGCGCAGCGCGACGCGCTTCTAGCTGCTGCGCTCGAAACTGATCCGATGATGTACGCCATGATCACCATCGCGCTCGCGACCGGCATTAGGCAAGGCAACCTGCTGACCCTGACATGGTCGCAGGTCGACTTCGAGCAGAAAAAAATCAATCTGCCCAAAACCAAAAACGGCCGCTCGCATTCCGTGCACATGCTGTCATGGGCAGTCACGGCGCTCGATGCGCTCAAAGGTGGCAGTGAGCCAAAGCCGAAGGATTTTGTCTTCAAGTACGACGGCAAAGACCCGGATCAGGACAACGTCATCTGGCGTTTCGAAAAGCTGCGCAAGGCGGCAGGCATCCCGGGCGAAGGCGAAGATAAGGTGACGTTTCACACGCTGCGGCATTCGTGTGCGTCATACCTTGCTCAAGCTGGCGCGAGCTTGCTGGAAATCGGCACGGTGCTCGGCCATCGCTCACAGCAGACCACGCAACGCTATGCGCACATCAAAGCAGGCAACGCGGTTACAGGTAGCGCGGCAGTCGAAGCACGCTTGAGCGGCACGAAGAGCGCTTAGCCAGTCTAACGGCATTAGACCCGAACGGCGGCACCCGAAAATAAATGTTTCGGCCCGTAAGCCCCGGATTCGAAAGGATCACGGGGCTTTTTCCTACATGCCTTGTCGTTGACAAAGAAACTTTTCGATTTCTATCATCTTTGGCTCGTATTCCCCCCGCAGCCAGCGCGTAGTTGAATCGTGGCTTAGCCCCGGCTCCTGTTTTTCAAACAGTGGAGCTATGGGCAATGAAAATCCTTGTAGATGAATTGGCTCGCGTGCCGTCATGAGCGCGCGAAAAAAGAAGCCGAGGAAAGCTGCGGATCATTCCGATAACGCAGTCGAAGCCGTACCCGCGTCATGGGAAATTGCCGACTGGCCAAGTGGCGTGTGGCCCGGCAATCCTTCCCGTGGCAAGCGTGTGTGCATCGTTCACCGCGACAGCTTGATCAAACACCTTGCGTTAACACGAGTCGAACGCCGCATCGTGGTGATCGGATCGAGTTACATGCGCTGGCTTCAATCCCACGCGACTCGTGTCAAAGACTTTCATATCGCGCCGAACGAACCGCACCCGGGTGCGAAGTGAGCAGCAGAAAAAGCTCAATGCGAGGCACTCGGGAATGAATTTTCCCGAAGAAGAATATCAATGAGCGTTTTCTCTAAACATTACGAGAAGGAAAAAAGCGGCGTAAAGCCTGCACCCGCCACCGATACGTTTTCGATTGCGCTCGTCAATGGCGCGACCGACAAGAAACCTCGCCACGAAACAAAAACGCTGCGCGATCTATTTGCGCTCTTCGATCAGCCAGACATTCGTAAAGATAAGGACGGCGCTGGCATCACGCTGGGGCGATTCGACGCGAAGACGTGGAAGGCCGATCCGCGACCGGCCGGAAAGAAAGAAAGCGGCGGCAAAGGTACAGGCTGGCTTCAAACGGAATACTGCACCGAAAGCAGCGGATATCTCGGTGATGTCGACAACAAAACCAAGAAGGATACTCAGCGAGAGGATGCAATTTCGTTTGACGATGCGAAGGTGTTGCTCGATAAACTCGGAGTTGCCTACGTGCTGCACACGACGTTCACGTCGACGCCTGATTGGGAGCGGTATCGCTTCATCATTCCGTTTGCGCAACCGCTAACCGGCAGCGCTGCGGCCATCGCTGCACGATACAAAACGGTTCACGTGCATCTCAATGCGCTATTCCACGGTGCGCTTGACTCAAGATCGAATCCTGCATTCTTCGCATACCTCCCGGCAATTGCCGACGCCACAAGCTATCGAAAAGCCAAGCTCAGTAAGCGACCGCTGTTCGATCCGATGTCCATTGACGCCGCTACAGCGACATCATCGAAAGATAAAACGAAACCGCTAGAAAATTACGACTTCCCCGAAGAGGCGAAACTTCCGAAAGTCTCACTGTCACGATTCCGAGTCGCACCAGCAATACGTTCATTGATCGAAGACGGCCCGACCGGACCTGATCGCAGCGCGGAATTGAACGGCGCATATATCGGGCTTCGACGGCACGGCATGAATGCAATACAAATTGTCGCAAGCATCTGGAAACAGGAGCACCGCATATCCGAAGTCGTGCGCACCGAGAAACGTGGCTACAACTGGCTCTGCGAGGATGTGCAACGTGTCCTCGCAAAGCACGACATAGAAATCCAGGCACGCGACAAAACGTTATTCGAGCGATACGCCTACGTCGAGAGGCAGATGCGCTATTACGACTTAATCGAAGATGTGCCGCTAACCAAGGAAAACTTGATTGACCGACACATCAACGTATACGGCGATTCAAAGAGCGTCGGGGCACACAAATATTTTCACATGCTCAGCGACAGATCGGGCGGCACGAGGGTCTTCGACTACACCTATGCACCGGGCAGCAATCGAGTCACTACATTCGCAGGTAGAAGCTGCCTCAATCTTTGGACACCGGCAACCGTCGACATTGCCGACGAGGCCACCGATGAAGACGTAGCGCCGTGGCTCGAATTATTCGAGCGATTGATTCCCGAACCGCGTTATCGAAATCATCTATTCGACTGGATGGCATGCAACGTTCAAAGGGTCGGCATCAAGATCAATCATCATCCACTGATCGCGGGCACACATGGAAGCGGCAAAGATACGGCTGTCGAACCTCTTCTGTTTGCGATAGGTGGCGGTATCCCGGGATCGCGTGGTTCGCCCGTCCGCGACCGGCGCAATGTGAGCTATGTCGGAAATGAGGACTTGGATAACGGCTGGGGCTATCACCTTCAATCGCAACTTATCTGCGTGCAGGAGCTTCGCGAAGTCTACACAGGTGAGCGGCGCAAGCTTGCCAACAAGCTGAAGCCGCTACTCGCCTCGCCTCCGCATGACATGTCGATCAACACGAAGTATGGGCATCCCTTTCTAATTCCTAACGTCGTCAATTGGGTTTTCTTTTCGAACGCGGCAGACGCCATAGCGCTCGATGATACAGAGCGCCGATTCTTTGCTTACTGGACCAATGCCCGGCAAATGACCAACACCGAAGCGCAAGCAATCTGGAAATGGTATCGCAAAGGTGGATTGAAGCTGTGTGCTCGGTGGCTTCGCGAGCGTGACATCAGCGAGTTCAATCCTCGGGCTAGGGCTCCGCGCACATCGTTCCACGACACGTTGGCCGCTGCGGGAAAGACAGATGTCGAAGGCGGCTTGCAGGAACTGATCGAGACGGGAGCGAAACCGTTCCACGCCGACCTCGTCAGTCCCGATGCGGCAGCAGAATACTTGAACAGCCAAATCTCACTGGCATTGAGCAGTCAGGGAGGCGTACCGCCCGGGAATTTGCGCAAACCTGTCATTGCACAGCAGATCAGCACCGCACTCACCACGCAGCACTGGCATCGTGTGAAACGCGTTGACACGACTCGCGGCAAGAAACGAATCACCGCAACGATATTCGTGAATCCGAAAAACCCAAAGGTACTAGCCAAATATGCGGCGCTGGCAAACATCGACGTGTATGACGCTTGGCTGGCACAGAAATGATTTACCCATATTCCCATACACACAGACGCAAAGCCAAAAACCTTTTGACTGCGGACCTCCACGGACTACCACCGGGAACCTTCTATATCTCTATATATAACTTTCTTCTTAAAAGTTTTCAGATGAAAGGTATGTGTGTATGGGAATGGGTGGTGTTGAGCCAAGGAATATAGAGGTTTGCTTTGCACACAGGACACACACAAAGGCACAGCCGAAACGGCGTGGAAAGGAAAAATTAGTATGAAATTCCCTAGGAAGCTGAAAACAAAAGTCATCACTAATGCTCGTAAACAACAGATCGAGTTGCCGAACTGGGCAATCGATATGGCGGAGTTTGCATTGGATCACAGACCCGAACGGCTTTACGAATACGGGTACTGCACCGGGAGGAACGACGTGAAAAAACACCCGCTCGTGAATCACGAGGTGGCAACTGCGATCATGTACGTGCTCGTGTCCGCTGAGCGTGGTCGCAATGGTTCTTATTCATACAAGCACGAAGCCGAGTCGTGGGGTCGTAATTTCGGATTCAGTAGCTACGTATCAAATGGAGCGATGATTTTAGGGGCACTGTTTGTCGCTGCGCATTTCCCACGCGTGCGCGTACTACCGGACTACCAGCAGAGCGGACAAGGCAACTCACCGAATGCAGTGATCATCATCGAGTCGCGTTCTACCTACGGTATCAACGAGTATCCCGATTTCTACCGATGGAAGACGAGCGATGGCAAGCCCGGCGAGATGCATTCGTTGATGGGAAGTGCTCAGTGCCACTGCAACTTCATCGTTGATGAAGAAGACGAGGACACGGAACCAGTGAGGATTCGCAGAATGCCGAAGAAGGCAACACTCAGCATTGGCGAAGCACACGAAACGGAATACGACCTTGGACGACGACGAAGACGATGAACAAAAATAAACCGCCTCGCATCACCCAACGTGACCGCTACTTCAGGAGAATCGCCATCATGACTTCAGTCGTTTTGATCGCTGATCGCGCACATCTCGTGCATCTGGCCGAGTGGCACATACATAAACGTAACTACGACGCGTTGACGATCATCCAACGATGGATCAAAACGAAAGCGCCGTACATGATCTTCAGCAAGGTACGCGGCGAACGATGGGCAGACTTTCCGCAGACCATCGACGAACTGCAAGCCATCGTCAAACGACTTGTGACCGACTCAGACGTGCAATACGGCTTGTGGTCGAATCATCTGACGTTGGATTCACCCGCAGACGCGATGCTGCGAAGGCATGTCTATGACTTGCCCGTGTACTTGGCACCGACCGAATTCTTTGCACGTGAGGCACGCTTGCGAAACGCCGCGCGACGATCACGCCTGCGAGCACTACGATGAACGCACCGCACGCAGTCATCGTCCATCGCGCCTATCCCGACGTGGATGCAGAGCGCTACCTTTCCGCAGTGGGTGATGCGCATCGCGATGCATTCGAGCGCTGGCGCGATGGTCGATATGAATTTCTGTGCCTGATCGTCGTCTGTCGAGCAATTGAAACGCAATGCGCCGCTGATTTACTTTTGCGAAGATGATCGCGAAGCGCAGTTAGTCGTACATCAGACGCTTGAGCAGGCCGCAGAAATTCGATGGTCATTGCTGCTGCCGCCTGATGCAGACAAGGCGCTGTCGCCATTACTGCCAGCGCCCAATGTCGAACGCGTCTCGCTGCCACCACTGAAGAAGAAGCCGCGAAAGAAGCGTGCTGATCTTGATCGCACGAAGAAGACGACGCATCCAAAATCACGCAAGGCAAAGACATTGAAGCGTCGTTGATGTGAAAGCGACAGACGCAGGGAAATAACACGCGTTTTCGTCCTGTGTTCACAGCGCTGGTCACAGCAAAATAGGTCGTGGTGTAAAATATTACCCATGACACAGCGACTTACACTCGATGTCCAACGGATCATCTATCCGCTGCACGCGCTCACCACTGCGCCTTCGTCGACGCGTCGCACTCGCTCACACGCGCAACGCAGGCGCGTCAATGCCGCCCTTTGCGCTCGGGGCATGCTCGCTACGCGCCGCATTGATTGGCTGGCAGAGCAGTCGCGCCGCGCGTGGCTCAGCACATGAAACACGCCAAACGCAAATCTACAAAACGCGTAGTGAAGCCCGCGCGTGCAAAACCATCAGGCGCTTTCTATCGCAAAGCACGACGCGAAAAAATAGCCGCCGCAGCGAAGGCAGCAGGCATCGTGCCGACCGCAGTTCTGTTGCCGGTAATTGGCGAACTGAACACGGTGGAGCATTGGCATCGCGAGCTTGCAGACATCTACCGCCGCGCACGCATTGGCGACATGCGCCACGAAGATGCCTCGCGACTCGCATGGATTGCCAAGGAAGCTGCGCGCATCGCAGGCACCGTCGAAGAATTGAAGGAACTTGAATCACTGCGCCACCAATTGCAGCAGTTGAGCGGCGGTGCGTTGCCTCAAGCGCTCAGCACACAACTTTTGAGGGAATAGAAAATGTTAATCACACTCGCCTTTCCCCCCGGCATGCAGCGCTATGACGCGTCAGCCATCACCAATGGTCCGCGCGGTCAGTACATCCTCACACCGACCGCTGGCCAAGTCGTGATCGATCCGAACATCACGAACTTGGGCGCGCTGCTCGATGCGGGCTTCACGACCGCACCACCCGTCACGACGACCGCCAACAGGCCGACGAGCACCTATCCCGGCATGATGGTTTTTGATTCGACGTTGGGCTATCCCGTGTTTCGCAACGCGGCGAATACGGCGTGGGTGAATTCATCGGGTAGTGTCGTATGAGCGCGGTGCTCGACAAGCTGCGCAGCGTCTTCGCGCCCGCCGCCCTGTCGGCCACCGCGCAGCGCGCCGAGTGCATCGCGCGGCGCGCGAGCATCCGCACCGAAACGGCGAAGATCGCCGCCCGCATCAAGGCGTGCGCCGATGAGGGCGCGACCCTCGCGACGGCAGCCGATGCGCTGGCAAGCGCCGAAGCCGCCCATGTGCAGGCACTCACCGCCGTCGAAATCGGCCAGCAGCCCGACGTTCCCCTAGAAGCCCTTGAAACCGCCGTCAGGAAGGCCCGCGAAACCGCCGCACAAGCCCGCCAGCGGCTCGACGTGCTGTCTCAGGTACAAACCCAGCTACAAGCCCGCTTAAAGCCCCTCCACGAAGCTCAGCTTGAGATACGGCGGGAAATGGCCGACTTGGGCCTACGGGTGCTCGATGAACAGCTGGCCGAATCACGCGCCGATTTCGAGACGGCGGCGAGCCTGTACCGGACAGAAGTACAGCGCCAGCGCAAACTCAGGCTCGCATTCGATGCGCTGGCACGCGCTCAAGCACGCGGCGAATTCCGCGCATCGGTCGACTTCGAGAAAGCACAGCTATCGATTCCCGAATTCACGCTGGGCGCAAGCGGCAGCGCCGATGCTTTCGAGCGTGGCGCTAAGCTGACGGCGGCGCATGAGGCATGGCTTGCCGATGAGCGCGCCCTACAGCGCGAAGTCGATGCGACCGTCACGGAACTCGTGCACGGCGAGTGACATGAATCTGCACGCAGCGACCAAGGGCGCAATCATCAAAGCCGCATCGATGGCACTCGCCGCGCATCGACCGTCGACCGATGAGCAGATGCGGGCGCGCGAAATGTCGTTGTGGGATTTCTTCCGTGAGTCATGGCACGTGATCGAGCCGTCGACGCCGCTCGTTGATGGTTTTTACATGCAAGCGCTGTGCGAGCACGTCGAAGCCGCCCTGACGGGAAAGCTCGCGAAGCAGAATTTCATGGCGTTGGTGCCGCCCGGCAGCGCGAAGAGCCGCATTGCATCGGTGATCACGACGCCGTACCTGTGGCTGCGCCGTCCCGGCTGGCAAGTCATCTGCGCATCCGGCAATCCGCGCGTGGCATCGCGTGACAGCGTCTACGCGCGAGCCATCATCGAGTCTTCGTGGTATCAAAATAAATTCGGCGTCAATTGGACGCTGGCCGATGACCAGAATGAGAAATTGCGGTTCGCAAATTCCCGCTTCGGCTATCGCATGGCATTGGCTACAGGTAGCCGCGTCACGGGTGATCGCGCCGATGCGCTCATCGTCGATGATCCGTTGGACGCGAGCGCGGCATACTCGAAGGCGGAACGCGACAGCGTGCACACGTGGTGGGACCAAGGCTTCGCCAACCGCGTCAACGATCCGAAGCGCGCGGCGCGCGTGATCATTCAGCAGCGCTTGCACTCGGAAGATTTGCCCGGCTACCTGCTGGCACGCGAAGCGTGCGAATGGGATGTGTTGACGATCCCGATGGAATGGGACGAAGCCCGGCGCACAGTCACATCGTTAGGATGGACCGATCCGCGCAGCGTCGACGGTGAGCCGATGGCACCGAATCGTTACCCGGCCGATGTGCTGGTGCAGGAGAAATTGCGCTTAGGATCGTCCGGCTACGCGGGTCAGCATTTGCAACTGCCGACTGCCGCCGAAGGCGAATTGTTTCGTCGCGGCTGTCTCGTGCTGCTGACGCCTGCCGAAATGCCGCCGACGTTTTCGCAAGTGGTCATCAGTCTCGATACCGCTTTTTCGACGAAGACGACCGCCGATCAAACCGCGATCATCGTGCTCGGGCAATTCCCGCGTGGCGTCGTGATACTCGACGTGGTCGCGCTGCGGTGCGCGTATCCGCAATTGCGCGCCATTGCCGAACAGATGGCCGAGAAATGGAAACCGTCAGCGGTGCTCATCGAAAACAAAGCATCGGGTCAATCGCTCGTGCAGTCGCTACAGCAGGAAACATCATTGCCCGTCGTGCCCGTGAAAGTCGACACGGACAAAATCAGCAGAGCGCACGTCGCGACGCCGTCATGGGAAGCACGCCGCGTGCATGCGCTAGTCGGTGCGCCGTGGCTTCCTGAATTCGAAGCCGACGTGTACGCATTCCCCAAAGGCGTGCACGATGACATCACCGATGCGCTCGTGCAGGGTATCAACTACCTGTTAGGTAGCGGTCACGGCGCAGGACTGATCAGTTGGTATCAGCAGCAGGCAACGGAGCCGCATGAGTCAGTTGCACTGCCAGCACCGAAGCTGCCGCATTACCAAAACTACAATCTGAACATCCGGCAGCTAGGCGGATGATCACTCAGTTTTTCCACGTTGGGTTTATTGAGGCATTTTCGCGGCGTGGAAGCTCGTGAATCGGTACACGAGGGCGCGCGGCCATTTCTCATCCTCAATGGCGCGGCGCGCTTTTTTTGCTCATCCGAGGAAGATACCTCGGCCGTCAAGTCGGCAAGTGACGTGCTTCCAAACAACACCGACAGCCCGTGCGTTGTCCGCTCGACCCGTTTGGCACGTGATCGCACGCGCGCCGAATGTATCGAGTGCTCCTACAGCGGCGACGGGCACCCTATTTTCTACAACAGGAGAATTGCTCATGGCGATCAGGGAAAACGGTATCGATATCACGCGGAAGGTTTTTGCCAAGTACGGCGCGCGACAGCGCGTGAGCAACGATGCGGAGCTTGGCAGAATTGTCGGTGAGTCAGTCCTGCACAAGCGAGCGAAGCAGCCGAGATTGCAGGCCAATGGCATTCCGAAATCGTTGCAGGCTTTCAAGAAGGCGCATCGCAACGGTGAGCAGTACGATCCTGACATGCTGACAAAACTGCGCATGGAAAAAATGGCGCTACCGGGAAATTCAGCGAACGGCACGGACATGGCATTGACGCCGAATCAGCGTTACGGCTCGGTTGATGCGAGCACATCGAACGACGATGAAGGCAATGGCTGGACCACGAAGCCATCCGTCTTCGGCGGGCAGGCAGTCACGAATATTTCCTCGGCCAACGATCCGCGCATTCTCGATGCCATCAAGCAATGCATGCTGAATCCCCGACCGCTGATGAGTTGATGCCATGATGTATGCGGTGCTCATTGGCGTGTCGACGAGACTCGGCACGATGATCGTTATATTCATCATCGTGCCGTGGCTTCGCATCCAATATCGCCGCAGGCAGTCACGACGCGTCAAGCCGCGCGCCGATCAGATATGGATTCAAGAAGGCGCATATCTGATCGTCAAGAATGTGAATCAGCACGGCATCGAACTGACGGCGCTCGACGGGCAGGCGCGCGAGACATGGTTTGAGCCCTGGCACCAGTGGCACCAGCGTTTGAAAATCAACGTGTGTTACCTCGCCAACGATCACGACATGCCGAAGGCTGCGTGATGCTGCTGCATGAGTGCCGCGCATTCGCCGCAGCGCTAGGGCCGGAAGGTTGGTCGCAAGTATGGGGCAGCATCCATGAAGCGGCGCACTGCTGCGTCGCGCGTCATTTTGGATGGCCGATCACCATTGCAACGCTCGACGTTGTCACCGTGCCGCATCCGCACTACGAATCATTTGGCTGTCCGCGATCTTTTGAGAGATTGACCATCAGTGCCGCTGGCGATTGCGCGACGACACAATTCCTAGGCTATGAACTGACCGGCACGCAAGATGATCGCAATGCACGCGAACGGCTTCGCATTTTGGGCGCAACCGAAACGCAGGCCGATCTTCTGATGAGCCTTGCACATCGTGCCGCCGAATCGCTGGTGATCGAGTTACGTCCGCAAATCGAGCAAGTCGCGCAAGCGCTCATCGAGCGGCGCGCACTCACTCAGCAGGACATCGACGCGGCGATTACCGGCGGGAATTATTCAGCATCGCGTCACGCGTGAATTGCACCGTGACGGTTTTCCTGTCGCACTTGCTGCACCGTAATCGCTTCAATACATCACTCATCTTCGCTTCCCAACCGAATGCCTTCGCAAAATATGCGGCGTAGTCTTTCGAGCGTGACCGCACTTCGTACACGTCACGATCATGACGAACTGACCGAACTCATCACTCAGTTTTTCAATTCGTAGCCCGCTCACGGCGAGACTGTACAGACATACAGCCTTCAGATAAAGTCTCACTACGAGATTTGTAGCTAGTTACTCGGCACGATTCGAGAAAGCTCAACTATGCCTCTCGATCAGCGCCGGGCGGCAGACGTTTGCATACGAGTGTCATCAAGGAAAATACGAGTTCGTCGTGCGTCATGTGACGCGAGGATGGGTGAATCATTCAACGGTGTCACGTCGAGAAAATAAGCTGATTATTTAGATATTGGCTATGGGGAGAGACATGGCGGCGAAGCAGCATCTTTTATTTGTTGATGCAAATATCTGGCTTGATTTTTATCGGCGACCAAAATCTGATGCAATCAAGCAGCTTCTTAATCGCTTGGAAGTGGCGAAAGACAAAATCATCTCCACGCATCAATTAGAAATGGAGTTCAAGAAAAATCGACAGAACGTGATTTTAGAAGGCCGCAAACTACTTGTTCCGCCAACTCGTGTTTCTACTCAGGGAATTTTCTCGGACGCGAAAGAGACCAAGGCCATCGAAAAAAACTTCAAAGAAATTGCGAGGCGGATCGAAAAACTTAGAAAGCGATGCACGCAGTTGATATCACATCCCGGGCGTTATGATCCTGTTTACCAGACTTGCCAGCGTGTGCTATCTCGTAAAAGTGATCTTGTGCTCGGTTTAGATGACAAGAGACGGCATTCGATAAGACGAAAGGCCGCTCGCAGGTTTTATTTGGGTTGCCCACCTCGTAAGAATGACGATACTTCGATAGGCGATGCGTACAACTGGGAATGGATGGTGGCTTGTGCGATTGAGCATGAGTGCGATCTTGTGATCCTTTCTCACGACGCGGATTACGGCGCAGAAGTTGATAGCGGTCTTTATTTAAATGATCACTTGCGCCAGGAATTTGCAGAACGGGTTAGTAAACAAGGTAAGGCGCATTTGTGCGGGTCTATTGGTGACGCCCTGAAATACTTCAACGTGAAGATTACGAAAAAAGAAATTCAAGAAGAAGAAGAACTAGCGCGCTCAAAGGTAGTTGGGCTAACTGGTCTTAGTATGAAAGCGGATACCGGGCATTACTCGGTATTCGACGACGCTTTATTGCAATAGGCCGAGTGAGAGCAGGCAAAACAAACTAAGGAATGAGCATGGCAATTATCGGAACCGACGGACCACGAACGTATCAGCAATTGCTGACGGATCATCTGCACGATGCAGGATTAACGATCCGCACTGGTGCGGTGAAACTGAAAGTAAGTGAATACGCGTTGCGCCGATACGTGAACGGTGAAGTGGATTTTCCCGCTGAGCTTGTACTGAGTGCCAATCAAATCAGGATGCGCGCCGAAAAGCGGCAACAGAAGAGACGCTGATGCGTCGAGTAAGCCCCGAAGAGTTTCGCGATGCATTCCTTACGGTGCTCACAGCGGAACGAGCGAACGTAGACGCTGTGATAGCTCAAAGAAACAACAGAGCGTACACAGTGTTTTTCCGCGATAGCTTGCTTCCGATGATTGCAAAAAAACTTGGGGAAGAAATGCAGTCATGGAAAGAATACTACTATTTAGACTCAGTATTTTTTGAAGAGCGTGACCAGATAAATTTTGGCGTCAACTCGGTGTATGCAAAATTTCTTTCAGTTGCAGTCGAGCATGAAAACTATTGTGGAAAGACTCGCGAAGAGATCTACAAACTGCAACTGTTCAACACGCCTTTGAAGGTGCTGATCACCTACGCGATGGAAGGCGCAGAGATTGATAAGCTTCTCGCGCAATACAGCAACATTATTCGAGCGGCTGATGTTTTTGGTGATATCGCGACTTTGCGTCGACAACTCGTGATCTTCGGTACGCCGACCGAAACAGCAGAGAGATGGCGGTTCTACCTATACGAAAAAGAAGGTTTCACGGAGATCACGCAAAGTCGATAAGGACAACATGGCGGCGAAAGCGGGCAGGCGTGGCAGTGCGAATGTGCGGATGACGTAGCTACATGTAGCTAACTGTCCCTGATGTGTCGCCTCATTTCGTCAAGCTCTTGCTGTAGGCGCGTGAACTCTTCGCGCTGCGCTGCGGATTGATCCTTGCCAAGTTTGTCCGGGTGCAACTCGCGGATGCGCCGACGCAGCACATCCATTGCAGGCTTTGCCTTGAAGCTTCTGATACGGCGCTTAACTTCGCTGGCGGGCACTGACCGATATTCGAATGTGCCGTCACCTTTCTTGATTCGTCCTATGAACCTGTTGGCTAGGCTCACAACGGTCGATGCTCTAATTTCGATCTACGACCCGGTGATTTTGCTGTGAAATCTGCTGTGAAGGAGCCCAAAAAATGACGCCTTCACAGCAATTTCATCCCGTGTTTTCTAGGCTAAAAATGCCGTCAAGATAACGCGCAAACACAGTGAATATAGGCATTTGGTGGGTGCTGCAACGTTCTTCTAGCGTTACGCTACCGTGGCAAGCGTAAGACTGTTAATCCGTTGGTCGGCGGTTCGAATCCGTCCCGGGGAGCCAACTTTCAAATTTTTTGCGACGCGCACGCCTGCGAACGATCAGCGCCACCCGCCCCCTAGCGCTGCCACTACCCGACCCGCGCTCTTCACCCGGGCGAGCATCACGTACATTACGAAGATGCAACCGACCTTCTTCATCAACCATGGCGGCGGCCCTTGCTTTTTCCTGCACCCGGGCCCCATGCGCGCGACATGGCAGCCGCTCGAGAATTAGCTCCGCAACTTTGCTGCCGCGCTCAGCGAGCCGCCTGTCGCGTTGTTCGTGATTTCGGGACACTGGGAGGAGACCGTACCGACTGTCAACGTCGCTGCAGCGCCGCCGCTGCTTTCGATCCGGCGACTCACCTTTCAATGGGTCGCGCGCTCAAACCCTTGCGAGCGGAAGGCGTGCTGATCATTGGCAGCGGCCAGACCTATCGCAATATGCGCGCCTTCCACGAAATGGGCAGCGACCCGAGAGCGGAGGCCTTCGACGCCTGGCTACGGCAGGCGATCACAGTCAAAGACTCGCGCGATCAATCCTTGATCGACTGGGATCAAGCTCCTGGTGCGCGAGCCGCGCAGCCGCATGAGGATCATTTGCTGCCGCTGATGGTCGCGGCTGGCGCCGCCTCGGGCGAGGCGGCCATCGTGGACTTTCACGGACATGCAGTCGGGAAACCCATTTCAGGCTTTCGCTTCGGTTCAGCGCCTACCGGATGAGATGCCACTCGGTTTGACGTCCTGCGATATAGCGCACGCCCTTGCCATCGTAGAGCGCATCCTGCTCCAACATGATCTGAACGCGCTGCCCACCCCACTCGGGGAGAGAAACCGCGACGTTGCCTTCGATCGCATAAGCCGTATCCCGATGCAGCGGCCAGTCGCCCGTTCCCAAAGTCGGACCTTGGTTGTCCCACATGCCGATGGTTGGACCCAGGGAATGGCCAAAGAAGCCGAGCGGATGGCTATAGGTGCTGCAGACAATGCCGGCCATAGAGCAGCCCTTGATGGTGGCATCGAGGATCTCGTTGCCGGTACGGCCTTCGCGATATGAGCCGGTCAGGATGTCCTGCCAATGGTTACCACTCGCCAGTGCCGCCTTCAATCCCGGCGGGACCGTCTCTTCGTCGGCCTTCAGCACGTAACCCATTTCCTGCGTATCAGTGCATAACTTCAGATAACAAAATCCCACATCGGTATGCAGCACATCGCCAGGCTCGATACGCCCCTCATCGCCACAGTGCCCGCCCGCAGCGCCGACGGGACACGGTTCCTGCGCCCGCTGACGATCCACGGTCGGCATAAACCATAGACGAAGTCTGAGGGATTCGAAACGCTCGCGGATGTACCAGGCAACTTCGTCGGTCGTCGTTACACCTGGCGTGATCACACGACCGCTGAACGCCTCGGCAATGACACCACGCGTTATGCTCACGATATGCGGATAGACCGCCTGCTCGGATGGCGTGCGCGTTTCGATCCAGCGTACGACCAACGACTCGGCGGACACGAGACGAGTCGCGTATTCCGGCGGCAATACCTCGACCAGACGGTCATGTAACGCGTGAGTCAGGCCGTCAGCCGCCGGCCAGGTGCGTGAGACATCGATGCCGATGCGTTTCGGGTCGCGGCCCGCGATCAAGGCACCCAGCGCCTTCCATTGCGCGTCCAGGTCCCCGCCCGCCCATGCTGATTTATAAGGTCCACCCAGTGGATAACGATTGACCGCCAGACGCTCTACAGTGCCGTCGGCCGCGCGACTGAAAACCAGCATCGTCGTACGCCGCGCCGCAAAGGTCGGTTGCGGCACGAGCGTGAAATAAACAGGATCTTCGGCATACTCGCGGTTCACCACCACCCACATATCGAGCCCAGCCTCTGTCATCAACGTGGGCAGAAGATGTTCCAGTCGTTCAGTCAAGATGCGGTTTTCGGGCTCCACGCGCTCATGCGGCGGCAGTACCACATAGTCGGCAGCACTATCCACCCGTCGCCCCTGTGCGGGGGGTGTCGCCACTGCCGGCGTAGCGGCCGCGGCCACCGACGTAATGAACACTCCTGCCAAAGCGGCGCCGCCAAGTTGTAAAAGACGTCGAACCATCATGTGTGTGTCCCGTTTTTGCCGAACGATCGCGAATAGCAAGATTAAAGGATCTCGTACATCGGAGAACCGTATTTCAGTGCGCTGCGCTATTAGCGATCCCTGTCTGCGCACCCATGCTCCGTCCTATACTTGATCGACAGGATGACTATGGGTGGGCTATGTCGCGCATGAATGTGGCAGCTGCAGGGGGAATTCTGCTCCTAACCTGCGCAGGCTCGAGCTTCGCCGACTCTCCGGCGGAGACCGCGCTGGGCACGTGGCAGAAGCACGAGTATCGATTCGTCGCCATGTCCTTTACCAGCACCTATTCCTGCGACGGCCTTGCAGACAAACTGAAGTTGTTGCTCCTCGCCGCAGGTGCTCGCAAAGACGTTAAGTCGATGCCCGCGGCTTGTGCCAATGGCTTTGGAAGTCCCGACCGCCTGGCGAGCGCTTACCTGACGTATTACACCCTCGCGCCTGCCGCCGCCGATTCGCCGGAAAAGCCCGTCGCGAGTGTTTGGCGTACGGTAAACCTGCGCCCGCGAAGCCCACGCGAACTCGCGGTTGGGGACTGCGAGATCATCGAGCAGTTTCGCGATCAGTTGTTGCCCACGTTCGCCAGCCGCAACGTGAGCGGCGGCGCCACATGCGTGCCGCACCAACAGTCGGGTTCGAATTTCGATCTGAGCTTTGAGGTACTCACAGCCCCAACATCGAAAAACCCCTGAGCAGTACATGCATCAGGCGACCACAACCCTGGCGGTCGATACCAAGCGTCAAGGCCTATACGACATCAGCGCGCGCGTTCAGGCCTGGCTGAAGACGCAGGAGATCGATTTGGGTCTCTTGACGATTTTTTGCCGTCACACATCAGCCTCGCTGCTCATCCAGGAGAACGCGGCACCCTCGGTTCGCGCCGACCTCGAACGTTTCTTTTCAAGGCTTGCACCTGAAAATGCGGCCTATGAACATGATGACGAAGGACCGGACGACATGCCGGCGCATCTGCGCACCGCGCTCACGCAGGTGCAGTTGTCGATTCCCATCTTGGCGGGCAGCCTGGCACTTGGCACCTGGCAGGGAATCTACGTCTTTGAGCACCGCAAACGCCCGCAAACGCGCAGCATCGTCCTGCATGTAATCGGCGAATGAGGCTAAACACCGTCTGCGTTTCAGACGCCAACCCGCTGCTTTCCGTCAAGTTTCTGCTTTTTCGCATTAACTTGAAGTCCAGTGCCTACATTCAGAAAGATTTGCTGTAATTGCGGACACTTAGCGCAGATATTTCACTGAGCCATCAACTTGACCGGCTTTTACGCGAAATACATTGTTCGTCCCATGCCAACTCAAGCCCGATCGATTGCCTCCCTCACCATTTCGTTTGGCCTGGTGGCGATTCCGGTGAAGCTGTATTCGGCGACCGTATCGTCAGAGCGAATTTCCTTCAACCTGCTACGCAAGTCCGACGGCTCACGAGTCAAGCAGCAGTACGTCGCGGTGAATGACGGCAAATTGGTTGAGCGCTCGGAAATGATCAAGGGCTATGAATTTGCCAAAGATCAATATGTGCAGTTCACGCCCGAAGAACTCAAGGCACTCGAAGAAACCACCACGCAGTCGATCGATATCGGTCAGTTTGTACCGCTCGAGTCGGTGGACCCTGTGTACTTCGATGGCACGTACTACCTTGCACCTGACAAAGGTGGTGCCAAGCCCTATTCGTTGCTCGCGACGGCGCTCACCAAAACCAAGCAGTGCGCAGTCGGACGTTGGATATCTCGAGGCAAGGAAAATATCATTGTGATTCGTCCGATCGCAGGCGGACTCGCAATGCATCAGCTGCATTTTCAGGCTGAGGTCCGTGCGATCAAAGATGTGGGTCTTGAGCCCACACCGGTGTCTGACGCCGAACTCAAGCTCGCGGAGCAGCTTATCGAGCACCTGGCTGCGAAACGCTTCGATCCCAACGAGTTCCATGATGAACACAAAGGCCGCGTCGAGGCGGCTATTCAGCGCAAAGTCGCGGGTAAGGAAGTCTCATTATCAGAGGCACCCGTCGCCAAAGCAGGCGGCAACGTCATTGACCTCATGGACGCATTGAAGGCAAGCCTCGGAGTGAAATCCAGCAAACCGGCTGCCAAAGAACGCAAGGAACCGAAACGCGCCGAAGCGCCAAAAACCCGTAAAGCCGCGCGACGATAAGCATGAACGCGGCCGGGTCGAAGGATCGACAGCGACCCTTCGGATTGACTGCCGCAACCATTCGGCTGCTTGAATCCGCAGGCTATATCGCGATAAAACCGCGTTTGGCGGATTACACCTTTCAAGAACTCGTTCTGCTGCGAACGATCAGCGCGCTACAGGCAGCGCGGCTACCCAGAAAATCGATCAAACGCGCGCTGCAGGAACTCAAACCTTGGCTGAATGTGGCAGAGTCGTCGGCCCGTGTCTTCTTCGATGCAACGATTGCGGCGCTTCGGGTCCGAGATGGGCATCTGCGCTGGGAGCTAGGCACCGGCCAATACGAACTCCCTCTCCAAGCGGCGCCGACTGCTTCCAATATCATCCCGATCATTCGTCATGAGAAAGAAATGAAGAAAAAAGAAGATGCCGCGCATGCTCACTATTTGCGCGGTTCGGCCTTGGAGCAAGACGATCGTAAGGCTGCCCAGGCAGCCTATGAGTCGTGTCTGGCCGGAGACTGCCGACATTTGGAAGCGCGTATCAACTTAGGTCTTCTGCTGCACGTCGAGGGTCAGCTGCGCGAAGCGGATGCCATCTACAAGGCGCACGAAGAGCCGAATGCGCTCTTGTTCTTCAACTGGGGCGTCCTGCTCGAGGACATGAAGCGGGAACTCGAGGCGATCGAAGCTTATCGAAAAGCCATCGTTCATGACCCGGGGATGGCCGATGCACACTTCAATTTGTCGATGCTGCATGAGCGGCTTGGGAATGCTCAAGCGTCCTTCAGGCACCTGTTGGCGTATCGACGGCTGAGCGAAGCGCATCAATCGAAGGTCCGTAAACGCTCCTGATGGGGAAGCGTGTCCTCTGTGTGCGCATGTTCAAACGCGGGCGAATAGCGAGGCTGCCAAAGCTGCGAGCAGCGCAGTACCAACATAGCCGGCAAAATTGCCCATGAACGGGTTGGTTTCCGCAAAATAAAGGAACACGATACCGCCCGCTGCGTTTAGCAGGCCATGCGCGAAGCTCGGCAACGCAATGCTGTCGAAACGCAAACGAAGGTAGCCGAGCGCTATACCCACACTCACCGTCTGCACGACATGCAAGCCGAGCGTCAACGGCAAATTGATGCGAATCATGGACGAATCAAGCACGCCGCAGACTACCAGGGGCATCTCCCACGCAAACCAACACAGGCCGGATACGAGCAGCGCCCGGCGCGGGCCGAGCGGCAGCAGTTGCGGCAGGAGAAATCCACGCCAGCCGAATTCCTCGGCGAACGCAAAGGCACACGACAGCACGAGCAAAAACGGTACGCTGACAGCCGCCTGTGCAGATGTGATGTGAGGCGTAAAGATGAGGCCGCCCGACAGGAGAGCCACACCGCTGGCCACGACCACCAGCCCCACGGTGATGAGCAGCACCCAGCCATATGCACGGGTCGGCCCCCACCGCCAGCCGATACGACGCAAAGAATGCCGCGCCCGTATAGCGATAGCGATCAGAGCGGCCACGAGTACGGTGAGCTGCGCGAACCACGCGCTGAATCCTGCCGTTTGTGGATCCCGCAACAGGCCGTGCGATGCGGCGAATCCGCCCCAGAGAGTCGACAAAGCCACGGCAATCACCATGAATATTGCCAGCGACATCAGATCAATTCGCCTCGAGATCATGACGTCCTCACTCCGTCAGAAAATACGTCAACGCGATGAGCGGCAGCACGCCCCCCGCGAGCGCCACGCCAGGCCAGCCATAGTGTGCAAAGCACCAGGTGCTCAACGCCGAACAGGTGGCGCCTGCAATGAAAAATGTCGTCATATACACCGCGTTCATACGGCTTCTCTGCTCAGGATTCAGGGCAAATATCGCGCGTTGACCGAAAAGCAGATTGGAAGAAACGGCAAAGTCGAGCAGCACTGCACAGACAATCACCGGCCACACCCCCACGCGCAGGGGCATCGCCAGCATGGATACAGCGAACGACGCGATAGCCAATATCATCGCCACTAACGTTCCGGCGCTCGTGAAACCGCGATCGGCCACCCGACCTGCAATCGAAGGTCCGATGGCGCCGGCGACGCCCGCCACCGCAACCCAGGCAACCCCGCGCTGCGTGTAGCCGAAGCGTGTACTCATGAGCCACAACGGCACCGCCGTCCAAAAGATGCTGAAGGATCCGAACAGGCAAGCCTGATACGACGCCCTGCGCCGCAGGGTCTCGGAACCGGCGGCGATCGGACCCAGCGATTTGAGCAGCGTAACGTAGCCAAGCAGCGGAGCCGGTTTGCGCGGCGGCAACGCCAGCCGCATCACCAAGGCCAGCACCGCCATCAGCGCACCAGACAGGAGAAACATGCCGCGCCAGGACCCTGCATCCGCTACGAAGCTCGACACGGGCCGCGCCATCATGATGCCGATGCCCAATCCGCTCACAACGGTGCCTACGGCCCTGCCCCGCGTCGCCTCGGGCGTGAGATAGGTGACGTAAGGCACCAATATCTGCACGGCCACTGCGTTGGCGCCAATCAGCAGCGAGGCCGCCATGAAAACGGTGACTGAGTGCGCGTTACCTGCCAACAGAAGGCAAATCGTCTCGAGCACCGCAAGCGTTACCACCAAGCGTCGATTCTCGACAAGATCGGCGAGCGGCACCAGCAGCAACAAGCCGGCACCGTATCCGAGCTGTGTGAAGCTGACCAGCAGTCCGGCACGCTCGATCGGAATCCCGAGTTCTGCGCTGATCAGCGACGTCAACGGTTGAACGTAATAAATGTTCGCCACGATCAATCCGGCTGCAGCCGCAAGCAGCCTTTCGATTTTCAAGCCACGCATGTCGCGATGCTAATCGAAGCCAACATCGTATACTGGAAAACCTCACCAAGCGCCGGGGTTCCACGATGAGCACAACAGTAATTGTGGGTGACATCACGATCGACGCAGCACTGCACGCCTTCGTCGTCGACGAAGTTGCGCCGCATACCGGTGTCGACCCGCACGCTTTCTGGCAGGGCTTCTCGAAAATTGTCCGCGAATTCGCGCCGCGCAATGCCGCACTACTGCGCACGCGCGACGATTTGCAAACCCGCATCGATGCCTGGCATCGCGCGCACCCAGGCTGGGAATTCGACCACGCTGCCTATAAGGCTTTTTTAATCGACATCGGTTATCTCGTCGAGGAAGGGGCACCGTTCCAGATCGTCACATCGAACGTGGATCCGGAGATCGCCCTTGTCGCAGGTCCGCAACTGGTGGTACCGGTCAACAATGCGCGCTACGCGCTCAATGCAGCGAATGCGCGCTGGGGCAGCCTTTATGATGCGCTTTATGGTACCGACGCGCTGCCGCGCGATGGCACGTTCAATCCGGCTGCCGGCTATAGTCCGCAACGTGGCGCCAAGGTCATTGCATTCACCAGGCAATTCCTGGATGAGCATTTTCCACTGCAGGAAGGCTCCCATGTTGGCGCAGGGCAGTACCGCATCGAAGCGGGCGGACTGATCGTCGAACTGAAGGGCGGTGACACCTCGGCATTGAAAAAGCCGAAACAATTCGTGGGGTATGAGGGCGAGGCACATGCGCCCAGCGTCGTGCTGCTCGTCAACAACGGTTTGCATGTCGAGATACACGTCGACCGGGAGCACGTCATCGGCAGTACCGACAGTGCAGGCGTGAGCGACGTCATCATCGAGTCGGCGCTCACCACGATCCAGGACTGCGAGGATTCGGTCAGCGCAGTCGATGCGGCTGACAAAATAGTTGTTTATCGTAATTGGCTCGGTCTCATGACGGGTACGCTCGAAGCGACCATCGACAAAGACCGCAGTCACAGCGTGCGTCGCCTGAACGACGACCGTCGCTACAAGACCGCCAAGGGTGGGGAATACGTACTGCCGGGCCGCAGTGTCATGCTGGTCCGCAACGTCGGTCACCACATGATGTCCGATGCCGTCTTGCTCAACGGCCAGACCATCCCTGAAACCTTCATCGACGCTGCGGTCACTGCACTGATTGCGTTGCACGATTTGCGCGGTACGAATGCCGGGCGCAACTCACGCAGCGGCTCTGTCTACATCGTGAAGCCGAAGATGCACGGACCTGCAGAGGTGAAATTGGCGGTTGACCTGTTCGCCGCAGTCGAGAACCTGCTGGGTCTCGAAGCCGCTACGCTCAAGATCGGCATCATGGACGAAGAGCGTCGCACGACGGTAAATCTCGCGGAATGCATCCGCGCCGCCGCGGACCGGGTGGTGTTCATCAACACGGGTTTTCTGGATCGCACCGGCGACGAAATTCACACCTCGATGGAGGCAGGTGTCACGCCGCGCAAAAACGACCTCAAAAAAGCCATCTGGCTGGATGCGTACGAGCGTCAAAACGTGGATATCGGACTGGCCTGCGGACTGCGCGGTCGCGCGCAAATCGGCAAAGGCATGTGGGCTGTGCCCGATCTGATGGGCGACATGCTGCGCACGAAGATTGCGCATCCCGAGGCGGGCGCGAATACCGCCTGGGTCCCCTCGCCCACCGCCGCCACCCTGCACGCCCTGCACTATCACATGGTGAACGTCGCTCGGGTGCAGAGCGAACTCGCGAATCGACCGCGCGCGTCGCTCGACGAGATACTCACGCCCCCGTTGGAGGATCCGCACTGGAGCGAGGCCGAAATCGCCGCCGAGATCAACAATAATTTGCAAAGCATACTTGGGTACGTCGTGCGCTGGGTGGACGCCGGCGTCGGCTGCTCCAAGGTGTTGGACTACTACGATGTCGCACTGATGGAGGACCGCGCTACCTTGCGTATTTCGAGCCAGCACGTCGCCAACTGGCTGTGCCACCGCGTGTGCTCCCGGGAGCAAGTGATGCTGGCGCTCAAGGCGATGGCGGTCGTGGTGGACAAACAAAATGCCCGCGACCCGAATTATCACCGGCTGTCCGACAATCCGGATGAGAACGTCGCATTCCAGGCGGCGTGTGACCTCCTGTTTCGCGGGCGCGAGCAAGCCAACGGCTACACGGAAAACATCCTCACCCGACGCCGCCGCGAGCGTAAGGCCGCAACGTCAGTCTGCTGAGGGAGGCAGGGCACAGAAGTTTTTTGCCGCAACGCCACGCGAGCGAACCGGCGCAGCGCCTCAGCACGCCTGGACGCAAGTCCTGTAAACCTGTACAGTACGCATCAGTTCGAAAAGGTCAGGCACTCGGTCAGTGCTGTCCCGAACCCGCGGTCCGTCTTCGACGCACTTCGCATTCAATCACCCTCCTCGCTGCTGACCGCTGCGGTCGCCGAAACGCGTCTGCCGTGCGAGTCCACACTCAAGGTTTATACAAAGATGTCTTTTTCCGATCTCGGGCTTGCGCCCGAACTGCTGCGTGCCGTATCCGACAAGGGCTACGATACCCCGTCACCGATTCAAGCCCAGGCCATTCCGGCGGTACTTGCCGGACGCGATGTACTGGCCGGCGCCCAAACCGGCACCGGCAAGACTGCCGGCTTCATACTGCCGATCTTGCAGCGCTTGAGCACGGCACAGGGCGAAGTCCGGCGTGCGCCGCGCGCGCTGGTGCTGGCACCCACCCGCGAGTTGGCAGCGCAAGTTGCGCAAAGTGCACGCGACTACGGCAAATACACGCAGTTGCGCACCTTCCAGGTGTTTGGCGGCGTGAATATCAATCCGCAAATCACGAATCTTCGCAGTGGCTGCGACATCCTGGTGGCAACGCCGGGCCGATTGCTGGACCTTGCACAGCAGCGCGCAGTCGATCTGTCGGCCGTGCAGGTACTGGTGCTGGACGAGGCTGATCGAATGCTCGATATGGGCTTCATCCATGACATCCGCCGCATCATCAAGTTGATGCCCGCGCAGCGTCAGAACTTGTTGTTCTCCGCCACCTACTCTGACGATATCCGGGGTCTTGCGGAAAAATTGCTGCGCAATCCGCTGTCCATTCAGGTCGCGCCGCGCAATGCGCCCATCGAGCTCGTGGAACAAATTGCCTACCGCGTTCAGAAAGAGCAGAAGCGTCATTTACTCGTTCACCTGATCAAAACGGGCGACTGGCATCAGGTGCTCATCTTCACGCGCACCAAGCACGGTGCCAATCGCCTCACCGCGCAACTCGAGGCGGCCGGCATCCAATCCGCGGCCATTCACGGCAACAAAAGTCAGGCGGCGCGTGTCAAAGCGCTCGACTATTTCAAGCAGGGCAAAATTACGGCGCTGGTGGCCACGGAAGTCGCCGCCCGTGGTCTCGACATCAAGGAGCTGCCGCAGGTCGTGAACTACGAGTTGCCCAACGTCCCCGAAGATTACGTACATCGTATCGGTCGCACCGGCCGTGCCGGTGCCCCCGGCCAGGCCATTTCGTTGGTGTCCGGCGATGAAGCGGGATTTCTACGGGATATCGAGCGGGTAGTGCGCAAGAGCATCCCCGTCCTGCCGACGCCGAGCTATCCCATGGTGGCAGAAGCGCCGGAAGCACCGCGCGCGCCGCGACCTGCTCAAGGCCAGGGCCAATCGCGGGGCCGCAAGCCATCGGGGGGCGGCCAGGGCTCGTCCCATGGTGGCGGACGTCGTGATGGCCGCCCGCAAGCGGGCACACGCAGCTTCGGAAATTCGCAGCGCGGGCGATCGCGCTAGATTTTGCCGGCGACGCCGCGTAAATACGCGGCGAACTCGGCGCCCAGGTTCGGATGCTTCAGGCCGTATTCCACCGTGGCCTGAAGATACCCGAGCTTGCTGCCGCAATCGTAACGCTTGCCTTCGAATTCATAAGCATAGACCGGCTCACGCTGCATGAGACGCGCAATGCCGTCGGTCAGCTGGATCTCGCCGCCGGCACCCTTGCCGATTTTGGCCAGATCGTCGAACACGCCGGGGGTCAGCAGGTAACGACCCACCACAGCCAGCGTCGACTCGGCCTTTTCCGGCTTGGGCTTCTCAACGATGTTCGATATCCTGCCCAGGCGCGGTGCGATTGATTTCTCCAACGTCACGATGCCGTACTTGTCTGTTTCGTTCTTGGGTACGTTCTGCACCCCGAGCACACTGCCGCCGTATTCCGCAAACACGTCCACCATCTGCTTGAGGCAGGGCGTGGTCGCGTCAATCAAATCGTCAGCCAGGTGCACCATGAACGGCGCATCACCGACCACCGGTCGCGCGCACAGCACCGCGTGACCCAGACCCAACGGTGCGGGTTGGCGAATGTAAACACAGGAAGCCCAGCTCGGCAGAATGCCACGCAACAGGTCGAGCAACTCCTGCTTGCCCTGCTGGTGCAATACCGCTTCCAGTTCCGCATTGCCGTCGAAGTGATCTTCGATCGCGCGCTTTGAACTTCCCGTGATGAAAACCAGCGTATCCGCGCCGGCCGACAACGCCTCATCGGCCGCATATTGAATCAGCGGCTTGTCGACGATGGGAAGCATCTCTTTGGGGCTGGCTTTCGTCACGGGGAGAAAGCGCGTGCCGCGGCCGGCAACCGGGAAAACCACGGTTTTTACAGTATTTTTGGGCATCGAGAAATCATAACGGATTTACCCAGGGGCCGCCCATCGGATAAATCACACATTGCAAAAACGTGACTCAGTCGCGAATCGGTTGATCCGCGCCGTCATTCACCCGCTCGCGCAAATCCTTGCCCGGCTTGAAATGCGGCACGTGCTTACCGGCAAGTGCCACCGCCTCGCCCGTCTTCGGATTGCGTCCCTGACGCGGCGGACGAAAGTGCAAGGAAAAGCTGCCGAAACCACGAATCTCAATACGCTCTCCGGTCGCCAACGCATCACTCATGATTTCGAGCAACTGCTTGACGGCCAGTTCGACATCTTTCGCCGGCAGATGCTTTTGCTTGGCCGAAATGATCTCGATGAGTTCGGATTTCGTCATTATCGATCCGTGAGCTTCTGTCATAGGGAACCGGACAGAGCGCAGCGACGTTTGAGGCCGCTGCACTGCGCCACGAGCAGCCTCAGTCCTGACCAGAGATCTGCTCTTTCAACAGATCCCCGAGGCTGGTGCCCGTCGGCGAGTCAGTACGGTAATTCTGCATCGCCTCCTGTTCCTCATGAATGTCCTTGGCCTTGATCGACAAGGAGATGCTGCGACCCTTGCGGTCGACGCCGGTGAACTTGGCTTCCACCTCTTCACCCACCTTGAGCAGTGTGCGTGCGTCCTCGACGCGGTCGCGTGACAGCTCGGAAGCGCGCAGTTGCCCATCGACACCATTGCCGAGATCGATGATGGCGCCTTTGGCATCGACTTCGCGAACGGTGCCTCTGACGATGGTGCCTTTCGGATGTTCGGCGATATATGCCGAGAAGGGATCCTTGGCGAGTTGCTTGACCCCTAAGCTGATGCGCTCGCGCTCCGGATCGATGGACAGCACCATCGCGTCGACTTGCTGGCCTTTCTGGTAGCTGCGCACTGCTTCCTCGCCTGGCATATCCCACGAGATATCGGAGAGATGCACGAGTCCATCGATACCGCCTGCCAGCCCGATGAATATGCCGAAATCGGTGATCGACTTGATCTGACCGCTGACCTTGTCGCCACGGTTGTAATTCTCAGAGAACTCCTTCCAGGGATTGGTCTTGCATTGTTTCACGCCGAGGCTGATGCGCCGACGCTCTTCGTCAATGTCGAGCACCATCACTTCGACTTCCTGGCCAACGTGTACCACCTTGGCGGGATTGACGTTCTTGTTGGTCCAATCCATTTCCGATACGTGCACCAAGCCTTCGACACCCTCTTCGATCTCCACGAAGCAGCCGTAGTCGGCAATGTTCGTGACCTTACCGAACAGGCGGGTGTTCGCGGGGTAGCGGCGCGCGATGTTCTGCCAGGGATCAGCACCCAGCTGCTTCAAGCCGAGCGATACGCGCTGGCGCTCACGATCGAACTTGAGGATGCGTACATCGATCTCCTCACCCACCTTCACAACCTCGGAGGGATGCTTGACGCGCTTCCACGCCATGTCGGTGATGTGCAGAAGACCGTCGATACCGCCGAGGTCCACGAACGCACCGTAATCGGTGAGATTCTTGACCACACCTTTGACTGCGGCGCCTTCTTGCAGATTGTCCAGCAGCGCCGAGCGCTCGGCGCTGTATTCCTGTTCGACCACAGCACGACGCGAGACCACCACGTTGTTGCGCTTCTGATCGAGCTTGATGACCTTGAATTCGAGCGGCTTGTTTTCCAGATACGACGGGTCTCGCACGGGGCGCACGTCGACCAGCGAGCCCGGCAGGAAGGCGCGCACGTTGTCGATCTCGACCGTGAAACCGCCTTTGACGCGACCGGTGATGATGCCGATGACCACTTCCTGTTTTTCGAACGCGGTTTCGAGACGCGTCCACGTGCGGGCACGCTTGGCCTTCTCGCGCGACAGGCGCGTTTCCCCGGAACCGTCTTCAACGCTATCGAGTGCGACTTCGACGGTTTCGCCGACGACGACTTCGATCTCGCCCTTTTCATTCTTGAATTGTTCGGACGGGATGACCGCTTCGGACTTCAGTCCGACGTTCACGATCACGTAGTCTTGGCCGACTTCGACGATCAATCCATTCAGGATGGTGCCAGGACGAATGCGCTGGCTGGCAATGCTCTGTTCAAACAGTTCCGCAAAACTTTCAGTCATATTTTCTCTTACTGTCCACGGCACAATTCCCGCGTGCGCTAGGGGTTATTACAAACACACGGCCTTCTTTCCGTGAAAGCCGCAACCAAAATCCAGTTCAATCGACGTCTTGCTTCAGCCGCTCCCGAGCCGTTTCCAACACCCGGGCAATCACTGCATCTACGGACATCCCCGTTGTGTCCAAGAGCACGGCATCGGCACTTGCGACGAGAGGCGAAGCGGTGCGCGTTGAATCGCGTCGATCCCGCTCCGCTATCTCCAGCGAAAGGGCGGCAAGGGTAGCAGCAACCCCCTTTTCCTTCAACTGCTTATAGCGTCTCACGGCTCTTTCGTCGGCACTCGCCGTGAGAAATATTTTCACCTCGGCACTCGGGAAAACCACCGTACCCATGTCGCGACCATCTGCCACCAGCCCCGGCGCCTGCGCGAAGCCCCGCTGGCGCTCCAACAGGGCAGCCCGAACCGGGGGCAGTGCAGCAACCTTGGAGGCGTCGTTACCCGCCTGCTCCGTCCGAAGCGCTCGGGTCACGTCGACGCCCGCCAGCCATACCAACTCCTCGCCACGGTCGTCCGATCCGAACCGTATGTCAAATCCACGCGCAATCTGTGCCAGCGCCGCAGCATCGTCGAGACCCACCGCCGCAGCCCGGCCGGCCAAAGCCACCAGGCGGTACAAGGCCCCGCTATCGAGCAACGACCATCCGAGATGACGCGCGACTGCCCGGGCCACGGTACCCTTGCCGGAGCCTGATGGACCATCAATGGCGATGACAGGCACCGCTGGTACGGCTGAATTCACGCGCTCTCACGCAGCCTGAAGCCGAGGGCACACGCCGCCTCGATGAACCCCGGGAAGGAAGTTGCCACGTTTGCCACGTCGCCCACCCGTATCGGGCCGGCGGCACGCAGGCTGGCCACACTGAAAGACATGGCAATACGATGGTCACCGAAGCTCTCGACCGTACCCCCGGAGAAGGCATTTCCTGCGGCGCGGCCTTCGATCCGCAAGCCATCGGGCAACACCGTATGGACGACACCGAGGGCCTGCAAACCCGCGCTCATGGCCGCGATCCGGTCGCTTTCCTTGACGCGCAGCTCTTCAGCCCCCGTGATGAGGGTTTCGCCGTCCGCGCAAGCGGCCGCGATACACAAAATGGGCAATTCGTCGATGGCGAGCGGCACCCACTCGCGCGGGACTTCGATGCCTCGCAAGCGCGAGGCGCGCACCCGGAGATCTGCCACCGGCTCCGCGCCGCTCGCGCGCGGCGCCAGCACTTCTATGTCTCCGCCCATGGCCCGCAGTATCTCCAGCAATCCCGTACGGGTCGGATTGATGCCCACATTGCGAATCAAAAGCCCACCCGTGCCGGCCGCCAACAGCCCAGCCACGAGAAAGAATGCGGCGGAGGAGAAGTCCCCGGGCACCGTGATGTGCTGACTCAGCAAGCTCGCGGGCGGGTGCACGATCGTGCGCAGCCCGTCTACCTGCACCGTCACGCCACAGCTGCTGAGCATGCGTTCGCTGTGATCACGCGTTACCGCGGGCGCGGTGACACTGCTCGGCCGATCGGCATACAACGCTGCCAGCATCAGCGCCGACTTTACCTGCGCGCTTGCAACCGGCATTAGATAGTCAATGCCGTGCAAGCCTGTGGAGGCGCCGATTTGCAACGGCGGCGTGCCGTTGTGCGTGCGCACATCCGCACCCATCTCGCGCAAAGGTCGAGCCACGCGCTCCATCGGCCGCTTCATCAGCGACGCATCGCCGACCAGGGTGGAATCGAATGACTGTGCCGCCAACAGCCCGGCGAACAAACGCATGGCCGTGCCGGCATTGCCCATGTCGAGCGCATGCTCGGCGCCGCGCAGCCCGCGTAACCCCACGCCCTGCACCCGCACTTCGGTGGGACTCGGCTGCTCGATGGTCACGCCGAGTGCGCGCATGGCGGCCAGCGTCGCCAGGCAATCCTCGCTCGCCAGGAAGCCGCGCACCTCGCTGCGACCCTCCGCAATTCCCGACAGCATCAAGGCACGATGCGATATCGACTTATCGCCCGGCACGGATAATTCGCCCGTCAGCCGCTGCGCAGGCCCTGCTTCGTAGCAGCGTGTTGGGCTACCCATTCACAGCACCGCCTGCGGGTACGAACCGAGAACCTTGAATAATGACGCCCGCGATTCCAGCGCAGCCAGGGCTTCGGCCACCGGTGGATCGCTTACGTGCCCTTCGATGTCGATGAAAAAAATATAGTCCCATTTGCGTTTACGGGACGGCCGCGATTCGATGCGCGTCATGTTGATGCGGTGGCGGGCCAACGGCTCGAGCAATTGAAACAAAGCGCCCGGATCGTCCGGACCGCTGCCCGAGGCCATCAAGGTCGTGCGATCGCTGCCACTGCGGCTGAAAAGCTTGCGACCGATGACCAGAAAGCGCGTCGTATTGTCCTGCCGATCCTCGATGTCGTTGGCCAACAACGTGAGTCCGTAGATGTCCGCAGCCGCACGCCCGGCAATGGCGGCGGTACCGCGCTCGTCACGAGCGCGGCGTGCGCCTTCTGCATTACTGGACACCGCCACGCGCTCGATGTCCGCCAGCTGTCCGTCGAGCCAGATGCGGCACTGGGCCAGGGCTTGCGGGTGCGCGCAGACCCGTTCGATGGCGTCGATGCCGCGCATCTTGCCCATCAGGCAATGATTGATGCGTAACTCGACTTCACCGCAGATTTTCAGGCCGGACGTCAGGAACATGTCGAGAGTGTGATTAACCGTGCCTTCGCTCGAATTCTCGATAGGCACCACGCCAAAATCGGCAATGCCGCCTTCGACTTCGTGAAACACCTCATCGATGGCCGATAGCGGCAGAGCCCGTACCGAGTTGCCGAAATGCTTGAACACCGCCGCTTGGGTAAAGGTGCCCTCCGGGCCGAGGAACGCAATTTTGAGCGGCTCCTGCTGCGCCAGACACGCCGACATGATCTCGCGGAACAGGCGCGCGATCTCTTCATCGCGCAACGGTCCCTGGTTGCGTTGCAGAGCCATTCGCAAAACCTCGGCCTCCCGCTCGGGTCGATAGTAGTCCACCGCCTTGCCGGTAGCCGCCTTGGACAGTCCGACCTGTTGAGCAAACCGTGCGCGCTCGTTCAACAACTCCTGGATGCGCGCATCGATGCTGTCGATGCTTTCCCGAATCGAGCCCAAATCGGGCTTGTCCACCTGTTTGCGTGCCATGGCGTCCTTAGCCGTGCCGCTGTTCGAAGTCATGCAGGAATGCGATCAGGCGCTCGACGCCGGCAAGCGGCATGGCGTTATAGAGGCTGGCCCGCATTCCGCCGACCGCGCGGTGCCCTTTGAGTCCGTGCAGCCCAGCCTCAGCAGCGGCGGCAAGGAACAGCGGCTCGAGCGCGGAATCGTGCAGCGTGAAGGTGACGTTCATCCAGGAACGCGCGTCTTTCGCGACCGCATTGCTGTAGAACCCGGACGCATCGATAGCGGCGTACAAACGCGCGGCTTTGACACGATTGCGCTCTCCCATGACTGCGAGTCCACCGAGGCCTCGCAGCCATTTGAACACCAATCCCGCGATGTACCAAGCAAACGTGGGCGGTGTATTCAGCATCGAGCCGTTGGCAGCAATTGCCTGGTAATCGAAGACGCGCGGCGTTGCAGGACGGGCCCGCCCCAGCAGATCGTCGCGCACGATGACGAGAGTCAAACCCGCTGGGCCAATATTTTTTTGCGCACCGGCATAGATCACGCCGAATTTCCCCACGTCCAGCGGCCGCGACAAGATCGTCGAGGACATATCGGCGACGAGCGCAACGCCGGAGGTCGCCGGGATGTAACCGAATTCCACGCCGCCAATGGTCTCATTCGGGGTGTAATGTACGTAAGCCGGCGCTGTGCTGAAACGCAATTCGTGCTGCGACGGTACGCGCGCATACGGCGCGCCCGCATCGGCGGCGACATGCACGCGGCAGTAACGCGACGTTTCATCCATTGCCTTGCGCGACCAGTGGCCCGTATCGATGAAATCGACCACGGATTCAGCTTCGGTCAGGTTGAGCGGTAGCAACGAAAACTGCGCCGTGGCCCCGCCCTGCATGAACAGCACCTGGTAATTGGACGGGATCGCGAGCAGTTGTCGCAAATCCGCCTCTGCCTCGGCCGCGACTTTCATGAAAGCGTTACCGCGGTGGCTGATCTCCCTCACCGACGTGCCGGAATGCTGCCAATCGAGGAATTCGTCATGCGCCCGTTGCATGACCTCCTGCGGCAGCATCGCAGGACCCGGAGAGAAATTGAAAGCACGCATGCCGTGCTGCTTAGGCGGAAGGCTCGCCATCCGGCGGCAAGCTGGGATCGGACCCGCCGTTCGACTCGTTACTCGGCTCGCCGCTCGGCACGACCGCCAAGCCGTCGATCCTCTCAAGCCCTGACAGCAGGTCGCCCTCTTCCAGTCGAATCAATCGGACACCCTGCGTGTTACGGCCCACCACCGAGATGTCCTTCACGGGCGTGCGCACCAGCACGCCGTTCTGGCTCATCAGCATGATTTCATCGTCGCTGCTCACCTGTAGCGCGCCGATCATACCGCCGTTGCGATCAGTGACCTGCAAGGCGATGACGCCCTGTCCGCCGCGCCCATGGCGGGGAAAATCATCCAGCGGCGTCAACTTACCGTAGCCATTCTGCGAGGCGGTGAGCACGAAGCCATCCTGCGCCACGATCAGCGCGTTCACGCGCTGCTCGTCCGCCAGCCGCACGCCGCGCACACCGGCCGCCTCGCGACCCATGGGCCGCACTTCGTCTTCGCCGAAGCGGATCGATTTGCCACCGGTGGTGAACAGCAAGATGTCGCGCGTGCCATCGGTAATGGAGACACCGACGAGCTTGTCGCCCTCCTCCAGCGCCACGGCGATGATGCCGCTGGCACGCGGCCGCGAGAATGCAGCCAGCGAGGTCTTCTTTACCGTACCGAGGCTCGTCGCCATGAAGACGAACTTGCCTTCCTCGAATTCTTTGATAGCCAGCATCGCACTGATGCGCTCGCCCGCCGTCAATGGCAATAAATTGACGATAGGCTTGCCACGTGAACCACGGCTCGTTTGCGGCAGCTGATACACCTTGAGCCAATACACCTTGCCGTGATCCGAGAAGCACAGCAGCGTGTCATGCGTATTGGCGACGAACAATTTGTCGACGAAATCCTCGTCCTTCACCACCGTGGCAGCCCGGCCGCGTCCGCCGCGACGCTGCGCCTGATAATCCGATACCGGCTGCGCCTTGGCGTAACCGCCATGCGACAGCGTCACGACCACTTCTTCCGGCGAGATCAGATCTTCCATGGTGAGATCTTCGTGATTGACGATGATCTCCGTGCGACGCTTGTCCGCAAATACCTCTCGCACATGTTCGAGCTCGGCGCGGATGACCTCGAGTAGCCGCTCGGGCCGCGCCAGGATATCCGACAGGTCACGGATTTCGACGAGCAGCTCACCGAACTCACCCAAAATCTTGTCCTGCTCCAAGCCGGTGAGTCGATTCAACCGCATGTCCAGAATGGCCTGGGCCTGAATGTCCGTGAGCCGATAGCCACCCGCCACAGTGCCCAATTCGCCAAGCTCTCCCTCGGGCCGTGTGTTGATGGCACCGGCGCGCTCCAGCATCTGCGGCACCACTCCGGAAAGCCATGCGCGTGCCATCAGCACCACTTTCGCTTCTGCGGGCGATGCAGAGGCTTTGATCGCAGCGATCATGTCGTCGATATTGGCCAGGGCAACCGCCAAACCTTCCAGCAGGTGCGCGCGTTCGCGCGCCTTGCGCAGCTCGAACATCGTCCGCCGCGTAACCACCTCGCGCCGGTGCCGCACGAACGCATCGAGCATCTCCTTCAAGCTCAACAAGCGCGGCTGCCCGTCAACCAAGGCCACCATGTTGATGCCGAACACCGTTTCCATGGAGGTCTGCGCGTACAGATTATTGAGCAGGATCTCCGGGACCTCGCCGCGCTTGAGTTCGATCACGACCCGCATGCCGTCCTTATCGGACTCGTCACGTAGTCCGTCGGACGCGATGCCCTCGATTTGCTTATCGCGCACCAGATCGGCGATGCGTTCGATCAATCGGGCCTTGTTAACCTGGTAAGGCAGCTCCGTAATGATGATGGCCTGACGGTCGCCTTTGCCAACGTCCTCGGTATGAGTACGCGCACGCACGTGCAGCCGGCCACGCCCCGTCTTGTACGCGACCGCAATTTCCTGCGCCCCGTTGATGAAACCGGCCGTCGGAAAATCCGGGCCGGGCACGATCTGCATCAACTGCGCGAGCGTGATCTCCGGATCCTCGATCAGGGCAATGCACGCTGTGACGATTTCATTGAGGTTGTGCGGCGGGATGTTGGTGGCCATACCGACCGCGATCCCGGACGACCCGTTGACCAGCAGGTTCGGAATACGCGTCGGCAACACCACCGGTTCATATTCCGACTCGTCATAGTTCGGTGTGAAATCGACCGTTTCCTTGTCGATATCCGCCAGCAGCTCGGCCGCCAGCTTCGACATGCGGACCTCGGTGTAGCGCATGGCGGCCGGCGGGTCGCCGTCGACTGAACCGAAATTGCCCTGACCGTCCACCAGCATGTAGCGCATCGAAAATGGCTGTGCCATGCGTACGATCGCCTCGTACACCGAGGAGTCGCCGTGCGGATGATACTTGCCGATGACGTCGCCCACGACGCGCGCCGACTTTCTATAGGAATTGCCGAGTTCGCGCATGGCGAACAGGACTCGTCGATGCACCGGCTTCAGGCCGTCGCGCACATCCGGCAACGCGCGTCCGACGATCACGCTCATCGCGTAGTCGAGATACGACTTGCGCATCTCGTCTTCGAGATTGACGGGCAATATTTCGCGAGCGATCTCGGCCATTGTGCGAGAGTCCGTTAAGCCTTCTAGTGACTGTTATTCAGCGGGTTTTTATCGAGGCGGGAGGCAATGTCGGCATGGCTAAATTCTAGCACAGATAGAAGCGCGTATTGAGCCTGAGAGCCCTTGTTTGCCGATATACTGCTGACATGCCCGTGGCTCCTGCCGATCTGCGTATTGATGTCCGTTGGGCGGTGCCGATGACGGATCGGGAACTTCTTCTCGAGCATCATTCTCTGCTGTTTCGAGACGGGCGAATTTTGGCACTGTTGCCCACTGCCATTGCGGCGCAGCGCTATGCAGCCACGGCCACGTTGCAGCGACCACACCATCTGGTGTTGCCTGGGTTTGTGAACGCGCATTCGCACCCGCCGCTGTCGCCGCATGGCGACGCCGCACTGTTGCGCATCGGCGAGATGCTCAAATCCGGCGTGACCTGTTTTTGCGAGCGCAGCGCCGACCCCAGTGCCGCCGCGCAGCTCGCAGCCGGTCAGAACGTGCGTGCCGTGATCGGACTGCCTATCGCGGGCACACCCGCCGCGAGTACGACCGCGGACGGCTTCTCGGACTACTTCAATCGCGCGTTGCGTTTGCGCGATGAATATCGAGGTCATGCGCTCATCAGCACCGTTTTCAGCGTGCCCGATGTCGGCACGCTGGATGACGTCAGTCTGCAACGTCTCGCCACGCTTGCCGCGGAGCTCGATGCAGCCGTCATGCTGGACATGCACCGTGACGAGGTCGACGTCGACACCAGTCTGCAACGGTTCGGCCGCCGTCCGATTACGCGCGTCGCCGAATCGGGTCTGCTCACGCCGGCACTGAATGCGTTGAACATGACGTGCGTCAACGAAGCGGACCTGGCACTGGCGGAGCGCGCCGGGATTGCCGTGACGCTCAGTCCGCAGGCGTCTCTGTACTCTGCAGGCCTGTTGCCTCCATATCGCGCACTCGCGCTCGCTGTGCAGCGGCTTGCATTGGGCAGCGGTGCCGAGCCACAACTCGGTCCCGACCTCTGGGGCGAGTTACGACTGCTCGGATTGCTGGGCGCGGCATCCTGGGACGCCGTCTACTCGGCCACACGGGGCGGCGCCGCGGCATTGAACCTTGATCTCGAGGTCGGCTCGCTTGAACCCGGCAAGTGGGCGGACTGCATCTGTATCGATTTGTCAGGTATCAGTTCGTCACGCGCTTCGACGCCGCTCGACGAGGTGGTCTACCGCGGCGGTCCCCGCATGGTGACCGATACCTGGGTCGCTGGACGGCAGCTGTTGTCCGGCGGCGAACCGACCCGTCTCGATCTGTCGCGCGTCACTGCGCTCGAGGAGAATGATGTCAACGCTTGAAACGAACGTCGATGCGCGCGAACTCGCCAAGTTTGGTGCGCTCGCGCAGAGCTGGTGGGATCCCGCCGGTCCATCGAAGCCGCTGCATGACCTGAATCCCATACGCCTGCGTTACATTGAGCGCCGTGCTTCTCTGCGCGATCGCCGCGTCGTCGACGTGGGTTGCGGCGGCGGCATACTGGCGGAAGCCATGGCGCGGAGCTCGGCCACCGTGCTCGGCATTGATCTGTCGCAGCCCTTGGTGGAAGTGGCCGAATTGCACGCGATCGAAACGCAGACTGCGGTCAACTACCGGGCCGTTTCGGCCGAGTCGCTCGCGCAGGAGCAGCCGGGTGCATACGACCTGGTCACCTGCATGGAAATGCTGGAACACGTACCGGATCCGGCCGGCATGCTGGCAACGCTTGCCTTGCTGGTAAGACCCGGCGGCGACGTCATCGTGTCGACTTTGAACCGCAAGCCCCTTGCCTTTGCCGTCGCCATCATCGGCGCCGAGTACGTGGCCCGCGTATTGCCACGTGGCACGCACGAATACCTGAAATTTATCAAGCCTTCGGAACTCGCACGCTGGGGTCGCGACGCGCGTCTCGACCTGCAGGATCTTACCGGCATCAGCTACAACCCTCTGACCCGGGCGTTCAGTCTGTCGAGCAACACCGACGTGAACTACCTGGCGCATTTCAAGAGGGCCACGGCATGACGGCAGCGCCTTTGCGCGCCGTGCTGTTCGATCTTGACGGCACCGTCCTCGACACCGCGCCCGACATGGTGGGTGCGCTCGATGCGCTGCGCCACGAGCATGGATTGCCGTCGGTATCCTATGAACTGGCGCGTTCCGGTGTCAGTCATGGCGCAGCACGTGTTGTCAGGACGGGCTTCCCCGACGTCGATGCCGAGACTTTTTCAGACCTCACGACCCGCTTCCTGGAACTCTACCGACAGGCCTTGAGCGTCAAGAGCGTGCTGTTCCCCGGTATGGCCGAAGTACTCGATGCGCTCGACGCGCGTGGCCTGAAGACCGGCATCGTCACCAACAAGGCGGCGTGGCTCAGTGAACCGCTGCTCGAACAGTTGGATTTACGCACGCGTTTTGCCTGCGTGGTGAGCGGCGACACGTTGGCTGAGCGCAAACCGCATCCGGCGCCGCTGCTGCACGCGGCCATGCTTGCCGGCGCCAAGCCCGAGGAATGCATCTATGTCGGCGACGCCGAGCGCGACGTGCAGGCCGCACACGCAGCGGGCATGCCGGCAATCGTGGCTAACTACGGTTACCTGTTGCCGGGCGAGGACTCCGCTACCTGGGGCGGCGAGGCCTACCTGGAGAAGCCGCTCGATCTGCTCGCATGGCTGGCAGCGAGCGGGCGCCTGTGAACGATGCGCTGGTGTGGCTCGCGCTCGTCGCAGGCTGCATCACCGGCGCGCTTATCGTGCTGGTGTGGCGCATGCGACGCGAACAGGCGCTGCGCATCGAGGTGGAGGTGCTGCGCGCGCAACTACGCAACGAGACTGCCAACGGCGCCGAACGCGAGACCACCCTCGCGCGCACGCGCGAGCAATTGCAGGCTGTGTTCGGCGAGTTGGCACGCGATACGCTGAGCAGTAACAGCGAAGTGTTCCTGACACTGGCGGGCGAAAGGTTCGCCCGCCAGCACGCCGATGCAACGCAATCTTTGCAGGCTCGCGAGACCGCGATCGAAACTCTGGTGGCGCCGATCCGTGAGGCGCTGAAAAAGACCGAGTCGCAGATCCAATCGATGGAGCACGAGCGCATCGATGCTTTTGCGACGCTCAAAACACAAATTGATAGCCTTGTTAGCGGACAAGCGCTGTTGTCGCGGGAAACCCGCAACCTCGTGACGGCGCTTCGAAGGCCTGACGTGCGGGGTCAGTGGGGTGAAATCACGCTGCGGCGACTGGTCGAGCTGGCGGGGATGACCGCACGCGTCGACTTTTCCGAACAGCACCATCGCAACACCGACGACGGCGCCATCCGGCCTGACATGATCGTTCATATGCCGGACCATCGCGACGTCGTGGTCGACGTCAAGACGCCGCTGGATGCCTACCTATCGGCGGTCGAGGCGCAGAGCGAGGAGGAGCGCGCGCAGCATCTCAAGCGACACGCGCAAACGGTGAGTGCGCGCATCCGCGAACTGTCATCCAAGCAATACTGGTCGCAGTTCGAGCATAGTCCGGAGTTCGTGGTGCTATTCCTGCCGGGCGACCAGTTTCTTTCCGCTGCCCTGCAGGAAAATCCGACGCTTATCGAAGATTCGATGCGGCTGAATGTCATTTTGGCGACGCCCACCAGTCTGGTCGCGCTGCTCAAGGCGGTGGCATACAGCTGGAAACAGACCTTGTTGGCTGCGAACGCCGCAGAGATTCGCCAGCTCGGCGAAGAGCTGTATCGACGGCTGGCGGTGTTCGGTGAACATCTCGCCAAACTCGGCCGCGCCCTTGGCGGCAGCGTCGACTCGTTCAATAAGGCGGTGGGATCACTCGAGCAACAAGTGCTGAGCACGGCCCGCAAATTCCCGGATCTGGGCCTGCGCGTGAATCGTGAGCTCGATGCGCTCGAGCCCATTGCCACCCTGACGCGCATGCCGCGCAGTGCCGATGAACCGCGCTCCGACGGAACTTGATTCCACTTACCGCGCACGCGCCGTGCCGCCTGGAAGCGTGCGCTACTTCAGTTGGCTGTTCGCAACCGATGCCATGCGCGAGCCGCTGCTTGGGGTCTACGCGCTCACCGCCGAGTGGCATGCGCTGCTCGACCCGGGCACCGAACGTGAAGTGGCATGCCTCAAGCTTGCTTGGTGGCAGGCGGAGATAACCCGACTCACTACGGGCACCGCCGTGCATCCGATCAGTCGCTACTTAAACGCGCAAAGCCTGCAGCCGGCGCATGACTTCGCTCCGCTCGCCGCAGCAGTCACTGCCGCACTGCTCGAAGCGAGCGGTGTGCCATTGGAAGCGCGCCACGATCTCGTGCCACATGCTGTCGCGCTGTATGGAGTCCTGTGGGAGGTGGCTGCGCGCTTGGGGGCGCCTGGCATTGAAGATGGTCAGTTGACGGCGGCGATCACGGCGTTGGCGGAGGCCGACTACCTGCGGCGCGCCTTGGCGGGCTACCCGCGCGCCGCCCGTGCAGGTCGGATCGTCTTTCCTGTCGATGAGTTGCTCGCAGCGGGCGTGGACAATGCCGCGCTCGCAGCCGCCGTGCCATCGCCCCCGCTTGGAGCCTACCTGACCCTCCTGGATGCACGAGCGCGCACTGCAGCACGACTCGGCCGAGCGAATTTGCCGTCCTCCCTACGTCGCAGCCAACGGCATCTCCTGGTACTGTCCGAATTGCTCGCCCGCGGCGCAGTGCGGCAATTGGTCCGACCCCGATTCGCGGTTGGCGATATGCTGCGCGCCTGGAATGCAGCGCGCCGTGCTTGAGGAGGGTTTATCAAAGTGAACGACTTCAGGCAATACGTGGCGCCGGCGGACTCGCTCGCAGGCCAGGTGATCCTGGTGACCGGCGCGAGCAGCGGTCTCGGCCGGGCCGTTGCGATCGCCAGCGCCCGGGCCGGTGCGACGGTCATTCTGTCCGGACGCAACGCTGCAAAGCTCAATACCGTTTATGACGAAATCGTCACCGGCGGCGCGCCGCGGCCGGCGATCGCCGTGCTCGACCTGGCGACAGCCACGGCGGTGGACTATGACGCGCTCTGCAAGGTGATCGGCCAGGAGTTCGGCAAGCTTGACGGCTTGGTCCACGCGGCCGGACTGCTAGGCGATCGCACGCCTGTGGAGCAATACCACGTGCCTACCTGGTGCAAGGTGCTGCATGTCAATTTGACCGCACCGTTTATCCTGACGCAGGTCCTGCTGCCGCATATGCGGGCCGCGAAGCAGGCGTCCATCGTCTTTGTCAGCAGCGGCGTCGTGCACAAGCCGCGCGCGTTCTGGGGCGCCTACGCCGTCAGCAAGACGGGCCTCGAAGCTCTGCGTGCCTTACTGCACGAGGAACTGCAGCAAGAAGCCAATATTCGGGTCAACAGCGTCAACCCAGGCCGCATGCGAACGGCCATGCGGGCAGCCGCTTACCCCGCCGAGGATCCGAACTCGCTGCCGACGCCTGACGCGGTTACGCCCACCTTTCTCTATTTGCTGAGCACGGTGTCACACGGCATCGCCGGCCAATATTTCGAGGCTCAGTAACCAAGGAATTCGTCATGGCATGCAAATTGTGTTTGTGGAGCGCGGCCCTTGTCTCGGCCGCAGCGTTTGCGCAGGCACCGCAGAAACCCTCTCCCCTCGTTACGACGACTACAGCCGCGTCGGAATCGCTCGATCAACTGCGACCGATCGAAGGCGACTACGTCGTCAAGGATTTTCACTTCACATCTGGCGAGACCTTGCCGGAGCTGCGCCTGCATTACACCGTCCTCGGCAAGCCGCGCAAGGATTCGAAAGGACGCGTCACGAATGCGGTGCTGATCATGCACGGGACCGGCGGGTCGGGACGCCAATTTCTCAATGATCGTTTCGCCGGGGTACTGTTCCAGCGCGGCCAGCTGCTCGACACGGAAAAGTACTTCATCATTTTGCCGGACGGCATCGGTCACGGAAAATCGAGCAAACCGAGCGATGCATTGCGCGCGCGCTTTCCGAAATATGGGTATACCGACATGGTCAATGCGCAGCATGCATTGGTCACCCAAGGGCTGGAGGTCGATCACCTGCGTCTCGTGCTCGGCACCTCCATGGGTTGCATGCACGCCTTCATGTGGGGCGAGACATATCCCGACATGATGGATGCGCTGATGCCGCTCGCCTGTATTCCGGTACAGATAGCCGGACGCAACCGCTTATGGCGTGACCTGCTCATGGACGCGATCCGCAGCGATCCTGACTGGAAGAATGGGGACTATCAGACGCAGCCGAGCGCAGCCCTGCGCGCGGCGGGCGGGCTGTTGCTGATCGCGGGGAGCGCTCCGATACAAATGCAGAAAAGCTTGCCTACCCGCGACGCAGCCGACGGATTCATGCGCGATTACATGCCGCGGGAAATGGACGGTCTCGACGCCAACGACTTGCTGTATCAGGTCGCAGCGTCGCAGGATTACGATCCGTCTGGCAGTTTGGAGAAAATTACCGCGCCGCTCCTGCAGGTAAACTCCGGCGACGATTTCATCAATCCGCCGGAACTCGGCATTGCCGAACGCGAGATCAAACGCGTCAGGAACGGCCGCTTTGTGCTGTTGCCGGCTTCAGACCAGACGCATGGGCACGGCACGCATACATGGGCCGCGATGTGGCAGCAGTATCTTGCTGAGCTGCTGAAAAGCTCCGGAAAAAACCCACAGTAAATTCACTTCATACCAGGATCTGATGATTCAGCCGGCTCCTCGGCCGCTGCCCCCACTGCCGCGTGTGCCGCATCGACCTCGTTGAGCAAGGCATTGCGTTCACTCGCCAGCATGCCTCGGGAATGACCGCGCGGCAGTTCTCGCGCGAGATGCACCGGCCCGAATCGCACGCGCATCAGGCGACTGACGATGATGCCGCGTGAGCCCAGCCAGTGCCGGATGTGTGCCGGGCGGGTTGCACGCACCGTCATGTTCAGCCAGTGGTTCTGGCCTTCGCCATATTGAGCATCTGCTTGCACGATGCTCATGGGCTGCGCCTCGTGCTCCGTGGCAGCACGCAGCTCCTCTAACAACTCATCGTTCAACGGACCGCGGACGCGCAGCACGTAGTCTACCGTCAATGCATGCGCACCGCGCGACACGCGATTGGCCCACGCACCGTCATCGGTGAGAATTTCCAGACCTCCGTCCACCGGCGGTAACGGTTGAATCGCCAGCCACCGAGCTTGCGACCGCGGCAGCTCCAGATGCTCGGCGGCGCGCGAAGTAGCCGCCTTGAGATCGAGCGCATCACCCGGTGAGCGGTGATACAACAGGATGCGTGTCTCTTTAGCGCTGCTTGCCTGCACCCGGACCGGGCGGCCGTCGAGCGTGACGCGATCCCGTGAACCCACCCTGGCGCCGAGTTCGGGCACTTCACCATTGACGAGTACGCGCCCTTCGCGAATCCAGCGCTCGACCTCGCGGCGTGAACCGACGCCGGAAGCCGACAGCACCTTGTGGATACGCTCACCAGCAGCAACCGGCGCCTCGGGGGCTTTCGGTGACCGCGGGTACGAGGGTCGCGGCCCAAATTTCCTCGACGCACTCCTGTCCGGCGGATTTACCCGTTGGCCGGCCTTTCTGGGTCCACCTTTGCGTGCCCCAGCCTTGCCAGGC
>CAZZZU010000012.1:0-56691 GCA_964658805.1 uncultured Steroidobacteraceae bacterium | reverse complement strand
TGGTAAGGGATATTGCCGGCAATTCGAGCGCGCCGAAGATGCTCGGCCGACGCGGCATGGTAACGTAGCTGTACAACGTACCATCCGGCGCCACCAGTTCCGGAGCAGGGCGCGAAGGCCGAAAATTGCCGGGCGGCGCTGGTTCGCGACCGGCAGAGTCCAGCCGCCGCAGCGCGTTGGGGGGCAAGCGCCGACCGAGGATGTCGTGGCCGTCGGGTGCGATGATGTAAAGCTCCCGATCCGGATGCAGCGCGCTGTTGGCCCGCAGCCAGACCTTGAGCGCTTCCAGCCCACCACGGCCCAGCACTTCGGAGGCTTGAATGGCGGCCGGAGGACCTCGCGCCAGGTCGCCGGGTGGTCCGTATTCGCGCGCGGCAATGGAATAGGTGGCGGCGATGCTTGCGCCGACGATGCACGCCATCGCCACCCAAAAAAGCACGAAGATGCGCAGATACAGGCTGTGCATGTCGCGTGTCAGCCTTCTGCGCAAGTGAGCGTGTAGCCCGAGCCCCGCACGTTCTTGATTTCGGGGCTCTTGCCGGCCGGCAGATCCAGCTTGCGACGCAAGTTGCTGATGTGCGTATCGATGCTCCGATCGTAGGGCACGAGCTTGCGGCCGAGCGCCTGTTCGGTCATCGATTCGCGCGACAACACCTGACCGGCCGCGCGCATCAGCAGCTCGAGTACGCGCAGTTCGGCGCCCGTGAGGGGAATCAGGCGCGCCGCAACGTGCGCCTGATGCGTGCCGGTGTTGAGCCTGATGCTGCCGACCGTCATTTCCTCCGGTTGCGTGGGACGTTGCGGACGCGCATTCAGGCGCCGCAGGATGGCGCGGATGCGTGCCACCAACTCGCGCGGATTGAACGGCTTGCTCAGGTAGTCATCGGCGCCGAGTTCGAGTCCGACGATGCGGTCCACATCATCGCCGCGTGCCGTCAACATGAGAATGGGCGTTGCATAATTCGCGCCGAGCGTGCGCAACACATCGAAGCCGCTGACGCTTGGCAGCATCACGTCGAGGATGACGATTTCGTAGTGGCCGGCGCCTAACTGCAGCAGCGCGTCGCTGCCGTCGTGCACGCTCGTGACGTCAAAGTGCTCGGTCGTCAAATACTCGGACAGCATCTGACATAGTTCGCGGTCGTCGTCGACCAGCAGAATGCGTCCTTCCATATTCGCGGGGTTCACAATTCTTAACACCTTTACCTGTGCACTCGGACACTTGTTTGCACGTTGTGGTCTTAGGATAGAGGCGTGATTCAACCGTTGGAAGTATTGGAGTAGTTAAAATGAATTCGATCCGCAAAATGCTTACAGGCAGCATACTCGGGCTGTCGATCGTGACGGCAGCCGTAGCGCAGACTGCCCCGCCGCCGCGACCCGACCACGCGTTTGGTGAGCATCACGGGCGCGAGCGCGGACCCTGGGCCATGCTCTCGCAGCTCGGCCTCAGCGCGGAACAAAAGACTCAGATCAAGACGATCATGAGTGACGCGCATCCGCAGATGACAAGCATGCATCAGCAGATGCGTGCCAACGAGCAAAAGCTGATGGAGACCTCGCCCACCGATTCGACCTACAAGGCGGTCGTCGATCAGGTGAGCACCGCAGATGCGGGCCTGCACGCGCAAATGGTGCAGCAGCGCGCCAGCATTCGCGCACAGATCTTCACGGTGCTGACGCCCGCCCAGCAGCAGCAGCTGCAGGCACTCGAGGCCCAGCACATGCAGCGCATGGCGCAGCATGAGGGTGGGCCGCACGGCGAGTGAATGCGAGGGATCGCCGGTGCCCGACCTCAGAGTTGGGTGGCGGCGATCCCGTCTCTCTTCAGCAGGTCGATCACGCTGCCCGCGCCCACCAGATGCCCGGTGCCGACAATCACCAAGTAATCCTGCTCGTCATTCAGCAGGGATTTGATCTTCGGCAGCCATTTGCGGTTGCGCGCCGCGAGAAAGGACTCGTATACCTGCGGCCGCAATTCGCTCTTCAACTCTTGTGCAAACCAGCCGGTGTCGCCGTGCTGCCAGGCGCGAACCATGGCGTTCACTTCTTTCGGCAGGTCACGCGCTTCTTCCAGGCTGGAAATCAGATAGTCGGCCTGTGCGTCGAGCGGCATGTTTTGAAATACCGCGATCTGATCGTGCGCTGTTTCCAGGCCCGCGATTTTCTTGCCGTCACCCGCGGCGCGCTCCAGGAAATACATTTCGACGCCCGACTGCGGCTGAAAGCCGAGCTGCTGTAACTGCAGCTGTTCGATCGCTTCCGCTGCAAACCAGGGTGCAAACGCATTGAAAGTCCCGAGCTCGACCCCGACCTCGTGCGCCAGGGCAGCAGCGTGCGCGTAGCGCTGCTTGCCGAGAATGACGGGCAGCGTCTGGTCCTGCGGCAGCGTCGCACCCGACAGGAGTTCAGCCTGTAATTCGGCCGAATCCAGCTCCTGCATGTTGATCTCCATGTACACCGTCTTGGCCTTGCCGTACGCGGCCAGCACGGCTGGCGGCAGCGGATAGTCGCTGGCGCGCAGCACATGGATGGAGCCGAGCAAATAAACTGTATTCTTCTTGCCGTGAATCTCCCAGAGGGAGTGTAGCTCGCCATCAGCCAACGCGACCGACGTGCAGAGCAGGGCGGCGCTGAGCGCCAGGCGCAGCAGAAATTGCATGCAGGCGCGCTAGCGCGCGGCGGCCTTTGGCATCGGCACCGAGTCCACCCAATGAATCGCGGTGTGAACCGATCCGTCTGCCCCTAATGCGAAGGTGCGGTAGGCAGGCGGTCGCGAATCGATGCAGAAGCCGTCGCTCTTCGGCACGAACTGTGCGCAAGTCGAGGGCGTCCCAAACAGGCGCACTGCACCGCGCCGACCATCGAAAGCCTGGTGTACATGGCCCCAAACCACCGCGCGAACGTTCGGATGGGTATCGATGACCCGCCAGAATTCGTCGGGGTTTGCCAGCCCGACTGTGTCAAGCCAGCGGCTGCCCATGTCGATCGGGTGATGATGCAGACACACCACGGCGAATTTAGCTGAGCGTCCTAATGCATCGTCCAGACGTGCCAGTTCGGCAGCCGACAGTCGACCCCCGACACGACCCGGCTCGTAGCTGTCGAGCATGACGAACTGCCAGTCGCCGAATTCGTGCGCGCCGCAAATGCGAAAGGGCGCCACGTTGAGTTCGCGGCGCATCGCGACCGGGTCGTCATGATTGCCGGGTATGCACAGTACCGGCTGCGCAAGATTACCCAAGATGCTGCGCAAGCGCAGGTAGCCCTTCGGGTCGTCCTGCACGAGATCGCCGGTCAGGAGCATCACTTCGAAATCCGGAATCCGGGCGTACGCCTGCTCGAGCGCGTGCTGCAGACTCGAATCGGTTTCGACGCCGCGTAACCGACCCGTGGCACAGCCATACAGATGAGGATCGGTTATTTGTAGAATTTTCATGTTTCAAATGCTAGCAAAGCAGCGTGCCGGCGAGGGTGAACCAAGTCATGCGCAAAGGCTGAATCGGTTGTACATATTTTGCCTATCAGCAGATGTAGCGGGATCCGTGACGGAAATCACGCGCCATTGCTGGCGATGGTCGCATCGGGGACAATAGGCGATCCCTAACCCGCAAAATAAAGCACCCCCTATGCCTACCCGCCGCGAGCTTGCCAATGCGATCCGTGCCCTGTCGATGGATGCCGTCGCCAAGGCCAATTCTGGTCACCCTGGAGCGCCCATGGGCATGGCGGATATCGCCGAAGTGCTTTGGTGCGACGTCCTCAAATACAACCCGCGCAACCCGGAGTGGGTCGATCGCGACCGTTTCGTCCTGTCGAATGGTCACGCTTCGATGTTGCTTTATTCGGTGCTACACCTGACCGGGTACCCGCTTTCCATGGAAGAACTGAAGAATTTCCGCCAGTGGGGTTCGAAAACGGCCGGCCACCCTGAGCGCGAAGTCGACTTCGGTATCGAGACCACTACCGGGCCGCTCGGCCAAGGCCTCACCAATGGGGTTGGCATGGCCCTCGCAGAGCGCGCCCTCGCGGCCCATTTCAATCGACCGGGGCATGAGATCGTCGACCATCACACCTATGTGTTCATGGGCGATGGTTGCCTGATGGAAGGCATCTCGCACGAGGCATGCTCGTTCGCCGGCACGCAGAAGCTCGGCAAGTTGATCGCCGTGTATGACGACAACGGGATTTCCATCGACGGCAAGGTCGTGGGCTGGTTCGGCGACGATACGGCGAAACGCTTCGAGGCCTACGGCTGGCACGTGCAACGTGACGTCGATGGACACGATAGCGATGCGGTGGCTGCTGCGCTGGCGGCCGCGCGTGCGGAGACGGACAAGCCGTCCATGATCATGGCCAAAACCATCATCGGCTTCGGTGCTCCCAAGCAGGGCACGCAGACCATGCACGGCGAGCCGATGAAACCGGACGACATCGCCGCGGCACGCAAAACCTTGAACTGGCCGTATGCACCCTTTGAAATACCGGCCGACATCGCGACCGCATGGGACCGTCGCGACAAGGGCGCCAAGGCGGAGCAGGACTGGCGCACGCGTTTCGATGCCTACGCGAAGGCATTCCCCGACCTGGCAGCCGAGTTCGATCGCCGCATGTCCGGCGACTTGCCGTCACAGTTCGCGTCCGACATGTCGACGCTGGTGGCGAAAACGCAGGCAGAGGGCAAAGACCTCGCGACCCGGCAGTCATCGAACGCGACGCTCAATGCCATTGGTCCGTTGCTGCCCGAACTGTTGGGAGGGTCCGCCGATCTCACCCCCTCCAATGGCACGATGCGCAAGGATTCGACCACCCTGACTCCCGCCGAGCCGGGCGGCAACTACATCCACTACGGCGTGCGCGAGTTCGGCATGTCGGCGATCATGAATGGCGTCGCGGCGCATGGCGGATTCATTCCGTACGGCGGCACGTTCCTGACCTTCTCCGACTACGCCCGTAACGCGGTGCGCATGGCCGCGCTGATGCACCTCCGCGTGGTGTACGTGTACACCCACGATTCCATCGGTCTCGGCGAGGATGGCCCGACCCATCAGCCCATCGAACATCTGGCAGCGCTGCGCGTGATCCCGCACATCGACGTGTGGCGGCCTTGCGATGACGTGGAGACGGCGGCGGCGTGGGGCGTGTCGGTCGAGAATCATCGCGGTCCGACGCTGCTCGTGTTGACGCGCCAGGCGTGCACGCATCAGCAGCGCGACGCGGCACAAATCGACCGTATCAAACGCGGTGGCTACATCCTGATCGACACCGACGGCGCGCCTGAGGCGATCGTGATCGCCACCGGATCGGAGGTCGGTATCGCCGCCGAAGCGGTGCGGGCCGCCAACGGCAACGGCCACAAGGTCAGGCTCGTGTCCATGCCGAGCGCCAACATGTATGACACGCAGGATGAGGCTTACAAGGAGACGGTGTTGCCGGCTGCCGTGACGGCACGGGTCGCCGTCGAGGCGGGCGTGCGCGCTTCCTGGTGGCACTACGTCGGTCTGCAGGGTGAAGTCGTGGGCATCGATCACTTCGGTGCGTCGGCGCCGGCCAAGGAATTGTTCACGCGTTTTGGCTTCACCGCACAGAAGGTCGGTGAGGCCATCGATAAAGTTCTGCATCGGAATGAGAAATAAATAAAGAGAGAGGTCGGCGAGATGGCAATCAAGGTGGGCATCAATGGCTATGGACGCATCGGTCGCAACGTATTGCGCGCGTTGTACGAGAGCAAGCTGGGCGGCGAGATCAAGATTGTGGCCATCAATGATCTCGGTGACGCGAACACCAATGCCCACCTGACGCGCTACGACACCGCGCATGGCCGCTTCAATGCCGAAGTGCATGTCGACGGCGATGCGATGGTGGTGAACGGCGACCGGATCAGGGTGGTCGCGCAACGCGATCCCGCCAAGTTGCCGTGGCGTGAACTCGGCGTCGATGTGGTACTCGAGTGTACCGGCCTGTTCACGAGCAAAGCCAAGGCGGCCGCGCATCTGACGGCAGGCGCCAAAAAAGTGGTGATCTCGGCACCGGGCGGTGACGATGTCGACGCAACCATCGTGTATGGCGTCAACCACGGGGTGCTGAAGTCCAGCATGACCGTCATTTCGAATGCATCCTGCACGACCAACTGCCTGGCGCCTTTGGTGAAAGTGCTGCACGACAAAGTCGGCGTGGTGTCGGGCGTCATGAATACCATTCATTCCTATACCAACGATCAGGTGCTCACCGACGTGTACCATGCCGACCTGCGGCGTGCCCGCTCGGCGACGATGTCGATGATCCCCACAAAGACCGGCGCCGCTGCGGCGGTCGGACTGGTGCTGCCGGAACTGAAGGGCAGAATCGACGGCTTCGCGGTGCGGGTGCCGACCATCAACGTGTCGTTGGTCGATTTGAGCTTCATTGCGGCCCGCAAAACCTCGGTCGCTGAAATCAACGAGGCGATGCAAGCCGCCGCTGCTGCCGGACCGCTCAAGGGGATTCTCGCTTATAACGATCAGCCGCTGGTGTCGGTGGACTTCAACCACGATCCGCATTCCTCGACCTTCGATTCCACTCTGACCAAGGTCATCGACGGCACCCTGGTGAAGGCCTGTGCCTGGTACGACAACGAGTGGGGTTTCTCGAATCGCATGCTCGACACCACGCTGGCGTGGTCGAAGGCTTCATGAGGGTGGCGCGTTGAAGATCAAAACGATGTCGAGTCTGGATCTTCGCGACAAACGGGTTCTGATACGCGAGGACTTGAACGTGCCCATCAAGGATGGCGTAGTGTCCAGTGACGCCCGCATCCGCGCCGCACTGCCGACGCTGCAGACCGCGCTCGCCGCCAATGCGCGGGTGCTGGTGATGTCGCACCTGGGCAGACCCGAGGAGGGCAAATTCGACGCGGAGTTTTCCCTTGCGCCGGTGGCGAAGCGCTTGTCGGAACTTCTGGGCGTGCCGGTGGCGCTCAAGCGCGATTGGCTCGACGGCGTCGAGGTCGACGCCGGCGCCATCGTGTTGCTGGAGAATGTGCGTTTCAACAAAGGCGAGAAGAAGGATGCCGAGGACCTGTCGCGCCGCATGGCGGCGTTGTGCGACGTGTACGTGATGGATGCATTCGGCACAGCGCATCGCGCCGAGGCCAGCACCCACGGTGTCGCCAAATATGCGCCGGTCGCCTGCGCCGGCCCGCTGCTCGTGAATGAACTGTCGGCGCTCGAGACGGCACTGGAAAAACCCGGGCGGCCACTTCTCGCGGTGGTGGCGGGCTCCAAGGTGTCAACCAAGCTCACCGTGCTCGAATCACTGCTCACCAAAGTGGACCAGTTGATCGTCGGCGGCGGCATCACCAATACGTTCCTCGCGGCACTCGGCTTCAACGTGGGCAAGTCACTGCACGAACCCGACATGCTCGACATCTGCAAACGGTTGCTGAATCAATGTGAGAAGCGCGGCATTGTCATCCCGATGCCGACGGACGTGGTGGTGGCCAAGGAGTTCTCGGCGAAAGCGGAGGCTGACGTGAAACCCGTCAGCCGCGTCACCGCCGACGAAATGATCCTCGATATCGGGCCTGATTCTGCCGAGGTGATGGCGGGCATGGTCGCCAAGGCCGGCACGGTGCTATGGAACGGTCCGGTCGGCGTGTTCGAGTTCGAACAATTCGGCGAAGGCACGCGCACCCTCGCCACGGCGATCGCGCGCAGCAAGGCTTTCTCGTTGGCCGGCGGCGGCGATACGCTTGCCGCCATCGAAAAATACGGCATCGAAGACAGCATCTCGTACATCTCGACCGGCGGTGGTGCGTTCCTGGAGTTCGTCGAAGGCAAGAAGTTGCCCGCTGTGGAGATCCTGGAGCAGCGCGCCGCATGAGTCCTGTGTTGAGACGGACCAAGATCGTTGCGACCTTGGGCCCGGCGACCGACAGTCCCGAGATCCTCTCTGCGTTGGTGCGGGCGGGCGTGGACGTGGTGCGCTTGAATTTTTCGCATGGTGCGGTGGCGGACCACCAACGTCGCGTCGATTGGGTGCGCGAAGCGGCGCGCCAGGCAGGCCGCCACGTCGGTGTGCTCGGCGATCTGCAAGGGCCGAAGATTCGCATCGACCGTTTCATGGCGGGCAAGGTGCAATTGGAAGATGGGGCGGAGTTTGCGCTGGACGCATCGCTGCCGGTCGACGCCGGGACCGTGACCGCCGTCGGCATCGCTTACAAGAAGCTGCCCTCGGATGTGTTCCCCGGCGACGTGCTGTTGCTCAATGACGGCCAGATCAGTCTGCAGGTGCAGCGAATCGAGGGCCCACGCATCCACACCCGGGTGCTGGTGGGCGGCGAGCTCGGTAACAACAAGGGCATCAACCGGCAGGGCGGCGGCTTGTCGGCAGGCGCGCTTACCGACAAGGATCGCGAAGACATCGTGGTCGCGGCCAAGCTCAACGTCGACTATCTCGGCATCTCATTCCCGCGCGATGGCCGGGACATGGACGAAGCACGCGAGTTGCAAAAGAAAGCCGGCGGTCATGCGCTGCTGGTCGCAAAGATCGAGCGTGCAGAAGCCGTCAAGAATCTGGCAGACGTGGTGCGGGCGAGCGACGGCGTGATGGTGGCGCGGGGTGATCTCGGCGTCGAGATGGGCTTCGCGGAGCTCGCGGGATTGCAGAAACAAATCATCGCCGAAACCCGCCACCAGAACAAAGTCACGATCATGGCGACGCAGATGATGGAATCGATGATCACTGCCACCATTCCGACCCGGGCCGAAGTGTCCGACGTCGCGAATGCGGTGATGGACGGGACCGATGCCGTGATGCTCTCGGCGGAGACCGCCTCCGGCAAGCATCCGGTGAAAGTGATCGAAGCCATGGCGCAAATCGTCATGGGCGCAGAGAAGTACCAGATGGCGCACGTCCGGGCACGGCAGCGCATGACCGGCCACTTCCAGCGCTCCGACGAAGCCATTGCCGCTGCCGCGATGTACACCGCCAACCATCTGCATGTGAAGGCAATCGTGGCGCTGACCGAGTCCGGCAATACGCCGCTGTCCATGTCGCGGGTGCGTTCGGATATTCCGATTTATGCCTTTACCCGGCATGAGGAAACGCGCAATCGCGTGACTTTGTACCGTGCGGTCTACCCTGTGGCGTTCGATGTCACCGACAAAGGTGATGCGGTGTACTTTGCCATTTTTCGGCTCTTGCTCGATCTGAATCTGGTGGTGGAAGGCGACTTCATCCTGTTGACCAAGGGTGAACTGAGCGGCGTCGCCGGGGGCACCAATTCCCTGCAGATCCTGCGGGTAACCCGCAAGTGACGGCATGAGCGGCGCGTTCAAAGGCACGGACCGGTACATCGCCACCGGCGAATTGATGGCCGCGGTGAATGCAGCAGTGACGTTGCAGCGGCCCCTTCTGATCAAGGGCGAGCCGGGCACCGGCAAGACGCTGCTCGCCACCGAGATCGCCCGCTCCCTCGGCAAACCGTTTTACGAGTGGCACATCAAGTCCACCACGAAGGCGCAGCAGGGCCTGTACGAGTATGACGCCGTGTCGAGACTGCGCGATTCCCAGCTCGGCGACCCCAAAGTGGGTGACATCAGGAATTACATCGTCAAGGGAACGCTGTGGCAGGCGTTCGAGTGCGACACGCAGCCGGTACTGCTGATCGACGAGATCGACAAGGCCGATATCGAGTTTCCGAACGATCTGTTGCGTGAGCTCGACCGCATGGAGTTTTACGTGTACGAGACGCACGAAACCATCCGCGCCACCCACCGCCCGATCATCATCATCACCAGCAATAACGAGAAGGAGTTGCCGGACGCATTCTTGAGGCGCTGCTTCTTCCACTACATCCGTTTCCCGGACTCTGCGACGATGACGTCCATCATCGACGTGCACTTCCCGAACCTCAAGCGGGATCTGCTGCAGGAAGCCCTGACCAGTTTTTTCAGGATCCGTGAGACGCCGGGGCTGAAGAAAAAACCTTCCACCTCCGAGCTGCTCGACTGGATCAAGCTGCTCGTCACCGATGATATTCCGCTCGAGGCGCTGCGCAGCGACGACGCCAAAAAGTTCATCCCGCCGCTGTACGGCGCGCTGCTCAAAAATGAACAGGACGTACACCTGTTCGAGCAACTCGTTTTCCTCAACCGCCGGAATGCTCGCTAAGTTTTTCTTCGCGCTGCGCAAGGCCGGCGTACCGGTTTCCATCACCGAACTCCTTACCCTGCTCGAAGCGCTTCGAGCCGGCCTAGGTGACCTGAGCGCCGAGCGGTTTTACCATCTCGCACGCACCTGCCTGGTAAAAGACGAGCGTTTCTACGATCGCTACGACTGCGCCTTCGCCGAACATTTCAAGGGTGCGACCGACTTGTTCTCGCAGTTGCAGCGCGAACTGCCGGAGGACTGGCTGGCGCGGCTGACTGCGCGTGAATTGAGCGCGGAAGAAAAAGCGGCAGTCGAGGCTTTGGGGGGTTGGGAAAAGCTCATGGAGACCCTGCAGCAACGTCTGGAGGAACAAAAAGAACGCCACGAAGGCGGCAGCAAGTGGATCGGTACCGCCGGCACGTCGCCTTATGGCGCGTACGGCTTCAATCCTGAAGGGGTGCGCATCGGTCAGGACGGCGGCCGCAATCGCAGCGCCGTCAAGGTGTGGGACCAGCGCGAGTTCGCCAATCTGGATGACAGGATTGAACTTGGCACGCGGAACATCAAGATCGCCCTGCGACGCTTGCGCAGATTCGCGCGTCACGGTGCAGCCGAGGAGCTGGCGCTGGCCGATACCATCGACGCAACCGCCCGACAGGGCGGTTGGCTCGACATCAAGATGCAGGCTGAGCGCAAGAACATTGTCAAGATCCTGCTGCTGCTCGATATCGGCGGCTCGATGGATGATCACGTCAAAGTCTGCGAGGAGCTGTTTTCCGCCGCGCGCAGCGAGTTCAAGCATCTCGAACACTACTATTTTCATAATTTCATCTATGAATCCTTGTGGAAGGACAACCGCCGGCGGCGTGACGAGACCATTTCGACGTTCGATCTGCTGCGCACCTACGGACGCGACTACAAGCTCATCCTGGTGGGCGATGCCACCATGAGTCCCTACGAGATCAGCCACGCGGGTGGCAGCGTCGAGCACTGGAACGGCGAGGCGGGTGCGGTCTGGCTGCAACGTTTGCTGCAGCACTTTTCCAAGTCTGCCTGGCTCAACCCGCAGCCGGGCTCGAGCTGGCGCCAGACCGCATCGATCGAGATGACCCGGCGGATGCTGGAGGGTCGGATGTATCCGTTGACCCTGGCGGGTCTCGATCAGATGATCGCAAACCTCAACTGATGGCTGAAACCACCCCGGTACTCGGCTTGGTGCTGACGGGCGGTGGTGCGCGCTCAGCCTATCAGGCCGGCGTACTCCGGGGGATTGCCGATCTGCTTCGACGCGGCTCCGCCTGTCCATTTCCGGTGATCACCGGCACCTCGGCGGGCGCGGTAAGCGCCATCGCGCTGGCATCGGATGCGGCGCATTTCCGGCGCTCGGTCGCGGCCATCGAACGCGTCTGGCGCGATTTTCGCGTACACCAGGTCTTCCGAGCGGACGCGCTCAGTTTGACCAAGGCATCGCTGCACTGGATGCTCGCCCTGTTGACCGGCGGCTGGCTGGTCCATCCGCCCCATTCGCTTTTCGATAATGCGCCGTTATGGGAATTGCTGCGCCAGGAGCTGCATTTCGATGGTATCCCGCGCTCCTTGTATCGCAGGCATCTGCGCGCCATCGGCATCTGCGCGACCTGCTATGCCGATGCGGACTCAGTGACATTTTATGCGGCAGATTCGGGCATCGAGCCGTGGGCACGGGTGTTTCGCAAAGGCGCCCGGGCGGCGCTCACGCTCGAGCATGTCATGGCGAGCCTCGCCATTCCTTTTCTGTTCCGGCCGGTACTGTTGAACGACGCCTACTATGGTGATGGCGCGATGCGCCAGACGTCGCCGTTGAGTCCCGCGATTCATCTGGGCGCGAACCGTCTGCTGGTCGTCGGCGTCAACGACCCGCCGCCGACCGGTGCGGCACCCATGCAGCTTCGCGCCGAACCTACCTTCGGTCAGATGTTCGGCTTCATGCTCGATTCGCTTTTCATGGACCAGTTGAACGTCGACATCGAGCGCATCAACCGTGCCAATCAGGTGCGTGGGCTTGGGCGTGTCGAAACACTGGTGCTCACACCGACCCAGGATGTGAACGACATCGCGCGCCGTCACCGCAAGGAATTGCCACGGGCGATGCGCGGCCTGCTGCACGCGATGGGTTCGACCAATAATCCGGCGAGCTCCATGCTGCTCAGCTACCTGCTCTTCGAGAAAGGCTTCACCCGCGAACTGATCGCGCTCGGGGTCGCCGACGTGCGGGCGCGCGCCGAGGAGATCCGCGAATTTCTCGCGCTGGAGTACGCACCACCCTACCGCGTGCCGGGCGAGCGGCGCAGCCGGACCTAGGTGATCTGCGCGGCCGCTGGTGAGTGCCGCGGCGCCGCCAGTGAATTGTGGCGGGTCAGCACCAGCGGATAGGCGCGACCAAAATGGGCGGCGAGGCGCTCGACGACGTAGACGGAGCGATGCTGTCCGCCGGTGCAGCCCACCGTGATGGTGAGATAACTGCGGCCACTGCGCGCAAAGTCGGCGATGCGTTTATCCAGGAACTGCTGTAGCTCCTCGATCAACGTGCCGACCGCTGCATGTCCTTGCAGGAACTCGACGACTTCGCCATCGAGGCCGGTGAGTCCACGCAAGGCGGGCTGCCAATAGGGATTGGGCAGGCTGCGGACGTCGAAGACGAAATCGGCGTCTCCCGGGATGCCGTGCTTGTAGCCGAAGGATTCGAACATCAGTGACAGATGGCCGTCAGTGCGGCGGTCGACGCGCTGACGCAGCATCTCACGCAGGTCGTGGACCCCGATCCGCGATGTGTCGATGACCCAGTCGGCAGCCATGGTAATGGGTTCAAGCAGCTGCCGCTCCATGGCGATGGCCTCGCGCAAGCTGACGTCGCCGGCCATCAACGGATGCTTGCGGCGCGTTTCCGCATAACGCTTGAGCAACACCTCTTCGCCGGCGTGCAGGTAGATCACGTCGCAGCTGATGCCGCTGCGACGCAGCTCCTTCACCATGGCGGGAATGAGCTCGATTTCATTCGGGCGGTTGCGGGCGTCGAGTCCGACCGCGGTACGGGGGTAGGTGTCCCCCATGCCGCGAACGGTGTGCGAAATGAAAGGTTTGAGCAGCGCTGCAGGAATGTTGTCCACGCAGTAGAAGTCGATGTCCTCCAACATGTGCAGAGCGACGCTCTTGCCGGACCCCGACAGTCCGCTGACGATGATCAGACGCATTTACTGCGCGGCGGTGCGCGCCTTGAGGACTTCGTCAGCGTGGTGGTCGGCGGCCTTTTCCTTGTGTTTCTTCACGCAGCGGTCGAGCTTGTCCGCCAGCGCGTCGATGGCCGCATACATGTTGCCATCGGTGGCGTCCGCATAAATCCTGTTACCGCTCAGCATGACGGTGGCCTCGGCTTTATGGCGGGCCTTTTCGACCGTCAGGATGCAATGTACATCGATGAGTTGTTCGTAATGACGCGAAATTTTTTCGAATCGCTTGAGTACGTAGCCGCGCATGGCTTCCGTGATTTCTACGTGATGACCGCTGAGATCTAGTTGCATGAGGTCCTCCTGCTTCTAAGCTTGTTACGACGCGCGGGCGGCAGCGCGCTTCCGTTCATTGGACGGAGCAATCTGCATGCCTTCGCGGTACTTGGCAACCGTGCGACGCGCCACGGGTATGCCTTCCTGCGACAGAATCTCCGCAAGCTTGCTGTCGCTGCACGGATTTTCCGGGTTCTCCTGCGAAATGAGCTTTCTGATCTTCGCGCGGATGGCGGTCGAGGACATTTCAGTGCCGTCCGCCGCTTCCACGTGACTCGAGAAGAAATACCTGAACTCGAAAACGCCGCGCGGCGTGTGCATGTACTTCGCCGTGGTGACGCGCGAGATGGTCGACTCGTGCATCTCCACCGCTTCGGCGACGTCTTTCAGGATCAGAGGTTCCATCGCTTCTTCACCGATTTCAAAAAAATTCGTTTGCCGCTGCACGATGCAACGCGCCACCTTGATGAGTGTTTCGTTGCGGATCTCGAGACTGCGCATCAACCAGCGCGCTTCCTGCAACTGCGTGCGCAACATGGCGTGGTCAGGTGAGCGTGAGATCAGGTTCGCGTAGCTTTGGTTGACCCGCACCTTGGGCACCGTCGCCTGATTGATCTCGACGATCCAGCCGTGCTCGGTGCGGCGCACGAACACATCCGGAATGACGTATTCCGCCTGTGCCGGATTCACCGCGGCGCCGGGCCGTGGATGACAGGAGCGCACCAGCGCAAGGGCCATTTCCAGATCGCCATCGCTGCAACGCAGTTGCCGCCGCAGGAGCACGAGTTGCTGTGCCGCCACCAAGTCGAGAAACTCGCTGGCGACGCGGATGGCCAGGTCGCGTGCCGGCGTTACCGGGTCCAATTGTTTGAGCTGCAACGCAATGCATTCGCCCAGGGATCGCGCGCCAACGCCGGCCGGTTCGAGGGACTGCACGGCCGCGAGCACACGCTCGACGTCCGCTGTGGTGGCATCGATGTCAGGCAACAGACTCAGACGGACGTCTTCGAGATCGTCCTTGAGATAGCCGTCCTCGTTGATGGCGTCGGTGATGACCCGCGCGATCGCCATGTCGACATTCGACAACTTGGCGAGTTCCAGCTGCTCGATCAGCTGCTCCTGCAGGGTCTGGCCATGTTCGTCGCTGAAATCGCTGCTGCGATCATCGTCGCCCGACCAAGGCGTGTCGGAGATGCCGCTGGTCTGCTCGCCCCAGGCTTCGTCGGCGATCTCGACCTCGGGCTCCTCGCGCTGGTCAGCCGCCGTCGTGGCGTTGCCATCGAGTTCGGCATATTTCTCCTCGCGCGGCAACTCTTCGCGTTCGCGCGCGACTTCGCCAACGACCTCGAGCGCTTCTTCCTCCCCCTCCAGCATGACGTTGGTCTCGAGGGTTTCGCGCACATGGGCCTGCAAATCGAGCGAGGGCAATTGCAGCAGCCGAATGGCCTGCTGCAGCTGCGGCGTCATGGTGAGCTGCTGGCCAATTCGAAGCTGCAAGCTTGGCTTCAACATAGTTCCGGTATCGCCCCAAGCCTACAATTTGAAATCCTGACCCAAGTACACCTCACGAACCTGCGGGTTGGCAAGAATCTGCTCCGCAGATCCAGAAGCCAGCACGCTGCCTTGACTGACGATGTACGCCCGTGAGCAGATTCCCAGCGTCTCGCGGACATTGTGATCCGTTATGAGCACGCCGATACCCTTGTCTGACAAGTGTTTGATTATTCTCTGAATATCAGCAACCGACAACGGATCGACGCCGGCGAAAGGCTCATCCAGCAGGATGAAGCGCGGATCGGCAGCCAGGGCGCGGGCGATCTCGACCCGCCGCCGTTCGCCGCCGGACAGGCTCATGCCCATGCTGTCACGCACATGACCGATGTGCAGCTCGCCAAGCAGTTCCTTCAGGCGCGCGCCACGCTGTGCGTCATTGAGGCGCGGACGGGTCTCGAGCACGGCCAGAATGTTATCGGCGACCGAGAGCTTGCGAAACACGGAGGGCTCTTGCGGCAGGTATCCCACGCCCAGCTGCGCGCGCCGATGCATGGGCAGTCGCGTGATGTCGCGATTGTCGAGAAAGATCTCGCCCTGTTCGACGCGGGTCAGACCGACCACCATGTAAAACGCCGTGGTTTTGCCGGCGCCATTCGGGCCGAGCAGACCGACCACCTCGCCGCTTTCCACTTCCAACGACAAATCCCGCAGTACCTGGCGTGATTTGTAGCTTTTTGCGAGGTTGAGCGCGCGCAGCACGCTCATGGTTTGGGAGCGGGCGCCGGCAGGATGATGTGGACCCGCTGCTGCCCCTGTTCGGCCGCATCCGCGATGATCCGTTCCGCGGCCGTATCGTATTTAACCGTCTCGCCGCGGATCTCGTTCTGGCCGTCCGAGAGCCACGCATTCTTGCTCAGATGCACGACGCCTTTGGCGACGTCATAACTGATGTTGTCCGAATGTCCTTGTGCCGTTTTGTCGCTCTTGGCGATCTTTTGCTGAAAGGTGGCCGGTTTGCCGTTGGCGCTCGCAGTGGTGACGGCTTTGTTGACGAAGGTAACGTCGGCCTCGTCGGAGTTGAGCACGCCTTGATCCATGGTGATCTTGACGTTGCCGCGAAACACCCAGCGGCTGTCGTCGAAAGCGCTCTGCACCGCGGTCCCCGCACCTTGACCGGTATCGGCCGTGATGGCCATCGTGCCCTGCGCAATGCGTACTTTTTTATAAGTCATGGTTTTGTTCTTGTAATCGAAGTCGACGTGGTCGGCGGTCATCTCGATGGGACCGGCCGGCGCCTTCACGCCTGCAGCCTGCAACGCGGCACTCAAGGCCAGGGTGCCGGCCAAAGCGACCAGAATCTTACCGATATCAGCGATGGAAACGGCCATTTACCTTGGATTCCAAGTGCAGAGTCTGGTCTTTCAAATTTGCAACCAGACCGGTGGCATTGATCGTCTGACTGCCGAACACGGCCTTGACCTCGGCCTGCGTCGTGACGAGGCCGTCCGCAATGTTGTACTTCAGATACTCGGTGTAGATCGCCGGTACGTCGTTGCGCTTGCCCGTAGGATCGCCGCGCAGTATCACATTGCCTTCCACGTCGACGATCTTCGAATTGCTTTCCACATGGCCGCGGTCGCCGGTCAGCAACCACGCCTCAGCGTCGGGTGGCGCATATTTGAGCCTGACGTCCGTCAGGACGGTTTGATCGGTGTGCCCGACCTGATCGACACGTTCCGCTTCCAGTCGCACCGCGGGATTGCCGGCCTGGTCGTAGTCAGTCAACTGCGCATGCTTCAGGTAATAACCCGGCAAGTCCGACTCGTTCGCGCTGACGACTACAGGCCGTCGGCCCGGCGACGTCAGCACCCAGGTGAAGATCGCAAGTGCCGCTACCGCCAAAATGGTGAACATCCGAAACAGCATCAGGCGGCCTGCGCATCGGCACGGGCGAGCAGGATGGCATCGCACAATTCCCGCACTGCGCCGCAGCCGCCCGCGGCTGCGGCCACCCAATGAGCAGCCGACAGGACCAGCGGGTGCGCGTCGGCGACCGCGGCAGCGAGGCCGACAGCCGACATCAAGGGCAGATCCGACGTGTCATCGACGATACAGGCGCATTGCCGCGGTTCGAGCTTCAGTCGCTGCGCCAGGCGGTGCATTGCGTTGACCTTGTCCTGGCAGCCCTGCACGACGAGACGCACGCCAAGTTCCCGCATGCGCGCAGTGACGGCGCCGGACTTGCGCCCGCTGACGGCGGCGATTTCGATACCGGCCGCCATCAACAGCTTGATGCCGTGCCCGTCGCGCACATGGAACGTCTTGATCGATTCACCACGGGCGGTGAAATAAAGTCGGCCGTCGGTGAGAACACCGTCGACGTCGAGAATCAGGAGCGCGATCCGGTGCAGGGGCGTGGGTTTGCGCGCGCTCATATGACGCCGGCCCGCAGCAGGTCGTGGACGTTGAGCGCGCCAACCATGGCGCCTGCATCGTCGAGCACGACCAGGGAAGTGATACGGTGCTTCTCCATCAAGCTCACCGCCTCGGCAGCCAGCATCCCGGGCCGCACGTTCTTGGCCTGCCGGGTCATCACGTCGGCCATGCGGGTGGTCCGCAGGTCGGCATCGCGATCGAGCACGCGCCGCAAGTCGCCATCCGTAAATACGCCGAGTACATGCCGTGCTTCGTCCACCACCGCGGTCATGCCAAGACCCTTCGACGTCATTTCCATCAGGCCTTGCGCCAGCGTTGACTGCGGTTGCACTGCCGGCAAATGCTCGCCCACCCGCATGACGTCCGCGACGTACAGCAATTTTCGACCGAGCGTCCCGGCCGGATGCGAGCGCGCAAAATCTTCCTCGGTAAAGCCGCGGGTCTTGAGTAAGGTCACGGCGAGCGCGTCACCCACGGCCAGTGCCGCCGTGGTGCTGGCAGTCGGCGCCAGATTGTGCGGGCAAGCCTCGGCCGGTACGCCGACGTCGACATGCACGGTCGCGACGCGGGCCAGCGCGGAAGCCGGGCTGCCCGTGAACGCAATCAACGGCACGCCGAGCCGTTTCACGACGGGCAAAATCGTCAGGATCTCCGCGGTCTCACCGGAGTTCGACAACGCCAGGAGCACGTCGTCGCGGGTCAGCATGCCAATGTCGCCATGGCTGGCCTCACCCGGATGGACGAAAAAAGATGGCGTGCCGGTACTCGCCAGCGTGGCGGCGATCTTGCCGCCGATGTGCCCCGACTTGCCCATGCCGGTGACGACCACGCGGCCGCGGCAGTCGAGACAAAGTCGCGCAGCACGCGCAAACTCCGAACCCAGTCGCGGCAATTGTGCGCGCAGACCGTCAATTTCGATCGTCAGCGCCTGGCGGCCGAGATCGACGAGACCCGCGTCGCTGAAGTCCAGATTCATCCCCGAATCATACCGCGGTAAGCTTGAGCACTTTGATTTTTGTCAGGAGCGGAAATGAATGCACAACAGGTAGCGCAACGCATCGAATCAGGTATGGCCGGCAGCCGCGCGCTGGTACAAAGCGCAGACGACGTGCACTTCGATGCGGTGGTGATCGCCGATGCCTTTGCAGGCAAACGCGCCGTGCAGCGTCATCAACTCGTGTATGCCACCTTGGGCAGTGCGGTCGGTAACGAAATCCACGCCCTGGCGTTGCAGGTTTTTACGCCTGCGGAATACGCGGCACTCTCGCGTGGATAAGTTGCAGATCCAGGGCGGCATTCCGCTCGAAGGCGAGGTGCGCATCTCGGGCGCGAAGAACGCGACGCTGCCGATATTGGCCGGTTGCCTGCTGGCCGATGGTCCGGTCACGGTCGCGAATGTGCCACATCTGCAGGATGTGACCACCATGATCGAACTCATCGGTCGCATGGGCGTGTCGGTGACCATCGATGAAAGAATGCACATCGAGGTGGACGCCTCGACCATCAAGAATTATTTCGCGCCGTATCAGCTGGTCAAAACCATGCGTGCATCAATTCTGGTGCTCGGTCCGCTGCTCGCGCGCTTCGGCGCAGCCGATGTATCGCTTCCCGGCGGCTGTGCCATCGGCGCGCGCCCGGTGAACATTCACGTCGCGGGTCTGCAGGCCATGGGCGCGGATATTCACATCGAGAACGGTTACATCAAGGCGCGTGCCGAGCGCTTGCGGGGCGCGCGACTGGTGCTCGAGACCGTCACCGTGACCGGCACCGAGAATCTCATGATGGCGGCGACGCTCGCGGACGGTGAAACCGTGCTCGAGAATGCAGCGCGCGAACCAGAAGTGGTGGATCTCGCCGATTTCCTCATCGCGATGGGCGCGAAAATAAAAGGCGCCGGCACCGATCGCATCGTGATCGAGGGCGTGAAGCGGCTGCACGGTACCTCCTATGAAATCCTGCCCGATCGCATCGAGGCCGGCACCTATCTCGTTGCGGGCGCCATCACCGGCGGACACCTCCGGGTCAGGAACACGCGGCCCGAACATCTCGATGCGGTGACCGCCAAGCTCACCGAGGCCGGCGCGCACATCGCGACCGGTGACAACTGGATCGAAGTCGACATGCGCGGCCGGCGGCCGACCGCAGTTGACATCCGCACGGCCCCCTATCCCGCTTTTCCCACGGACATGCAGGCGCAGTTCGCCGCGCTCAACACGGTGGCGAACGGCGTCGGCACCATCATCGAGACCATCTTCGAAAATCGCTTCATGCACATGCTCGAGATGCGGCGCATGGGCGCGGAAATCCGCCTCGAGGGCAATACAGCCATCATCAAGGGCGTCGAGCGTCTGACGGCGGCGCCGGTCATGGCCACCGATTTACGGGCGTCGGCGAGCCTCGTGCTGGCGGCACTGGTCGCGGATGGCAAGACGGAGATCGAACGCATCTATCACATCGATCGCGGCTACGCCGCGATTGAAGAGAAGCTGCAACAACTCGGCGCAAAAATCCGCCGCGTGCCATAGATCCCGTTATCGCAAGGGTCGCTCGATGACCTTGACTTTGATCTTGTATTCCTCGCGTGCGTGACGGCCCTGGATCTCGATTTCGGTGCCGGGCTTGAGCTGGGCAATTTTACTGACGAGATCCTGCGCGCTGCGTACCGGTTCCTGACCCAACTGCGTAATCAGATCGCCAGGCCGGATACCGGCGGCGTAGGCGGGCGTGCCGGTAACGATGTTGACGATGGTGACACCGCCCCCGGCGCTCAAGCCGAGCCGTGCGGCCTGCTCATCGGACAGATCCTGCGGCACGAAGCCAAGCCAGCCGCGCACGACATAGCCGTGCGCCAGGATCTGCTCCATCACGCCGCGCACGAGATTGACGGGAATCGCAAAACCGATACCTTCCGGGCCGCCGGAGTTGCGGTTCAAGACGGCCGTGTTGATGCCGACCAGGTCGCCGTTGACGTCGATGAGTGCACCGCCTGAGTTACCGAGATTGATGGCGGCGTCGGTCTGAATGAAATTTTCGAACGTCGCCAGCCCTAGCTGGCCGCGCCCGGTGGCGCTCACGATGCCCTGCGTCACGGTCTGGCTCAGGCCGTAGGGATTGCCGATGGCGAGCACGATATCGCCGACACGCAGCGTGTCCGAGCGCCCCAACGGCATGATGGGCAAGTTGCCGATATCCAGGTCGAGCACCGCAATATCCGTGTCCGGATCCTGGCCAATGATTTTCGCATCGGCAATCCGGCCGTCGGAGAGTTGCACGCGTATCGAGTCGGCGCCGGCAATGACGTGCTGATTGGTGATGATCGTGCCCTGTGCGTCCACGATGACGCCGCTGCCGAGACTGCGTTCGACCCGTTGCCGGTAACTCGGCGAGTAGTCGCCGAAGAACTGGCTCAAGGGCGGCACCTGGGCGCGCTCGGTCACGACCCGTGCCGTATAAATATTGACCACCGCGGGGGAAGCGCGCGCGACGGGATCGGCAAAGCTCTGCATTGCCATAGCAGGGCGAAAGGTCGACAGAGAAGGCGTATGACGCGTCTGTTCAGGCGGAATGACCGAGGCGGGGGTCTGGACGTCGTTGGTGCTTTGTGCGCCCAGCAGGGTCGGTTTCCACCACACCACGAGGAATGCGATGGCAAGGCCGACGACAACCGCTTTGACTAAAAATCCAAGGAGGACGCGAGCGCGTTGCACCCTGTTTCACTCCTCGTGAGCCGCAAGGCCTCGTTATGATCTGTGTATAATGCACTGTCGTCAGTTTTAGCGAAACACCGTGCGCTCCAGAGCCCGGGTGAAGATTTGTCAACACAGTTTTGGGGTTCTTGAATGAGTGATGCGGTTGATCACAGCCGGCGCCGCTTGTTGACGGTGGCTACCGTCGGCACGGGTGCCATAGGCGTAGCCTTCGCGGCCGTGCCGTTTCTGGCTTCCTGGAATCCGAGTGCGAGGGCCAAGGCGCTCGGTGCACCGGTGGAAGTGGATGCCTCCAAGCTCGAACCAGGCCAGGTATTGAAGGTGGTCTGGCGCGGTCAGGCCATCTATGTAGTACGGCGAATGAAGGCGACCACCGATGCGCTCGGCGGGCACGACGCCATGCTGGCGGATCCCAACTCCGATAATTCAGAGCAGCCGGCTTACATAAAGTCGAGCGGTGCGGTGCGGGCGCGCAATCCCGAATATTGGATCGGTCTCGCGGTCTGCACCCATCTGGGCTGCTCACCCTTGAGTGCGTTCGAACCGAACAATCAGTTTCAGGTTGCGGGCGCTGACCTGGGCGCGGGCTGGCCGGGCGGCTTTTATTGCCCCTGTCATGGTTCGAAGTATGATTTGTCCGGCCGCGTGTTCAAGAGCATGCCGGCGCCCAAAAATCTCACGGTGCCACCCTACGCCATCGACGCTGCCTTGCGCGTCTCGATCGGCGTGGACGATGCGCCCAAAGCAGTTTCGTAAGTAAGAGGTATTCGATGGCCGCAGCTCCTGATTCCGCCGACACCGGCAAAGGCGGAGGTTTCATTGGGTGGGTCGATCAGCGCTTTCCGCTGACCACGCTGTGGAACGAACACGTCGCGCAGTATTACGCACCGAAGAATTTCAACTTCTGGTACTACTTCGGCTCGCTCGCGATGCTGATCCTGGTCAATCAATTGGTCACGGGCATCTTTTTGACCATGAATTACAAACCGTCTTCCGCCGAGGCCTTCGCCTCGGTCGAATACATCATGCGCGACGTGGAGTGGGGCTGGCTGATCCGCTACATGCACTCCACCGGCGCGTCCGCCTTTTTCATCGTCGTTTATCTGCATATGTTTCGTGCGCTGCTGTACGGCTCACACCGTAAACCGCGCGAGCTGATCTGGATCTTCGGCTGCATCATTTTCCTGTTGTTGATGGCGGAAGCCTTCATGGGGTATGTGCTGCCCTGGGGGAACATGAGCTATTGGGGTGCACAGGTCATCGTGTCGCTGTTCAGCAGCATTCCTGTGATCGGCGGCACGCTCGTGGAGTGGATCCGCGGCGATTACTACATCGCTGATGCCACCTTGAACCGCTTCTTTGCCCTGCACGTGGCAGCGCTGCCGTTGGCATTGGTGTTCCTGGTAGTGGCGCACCTGACGGCGCTGCACGAGGTGGGCTCGAACAATCCCGACGGTATCGACATCAAGAAGCATAAGGACAAGGACGGCCATCCGCTCGACGGGATTCCGTTTCATCCGTACTTCACGGTCAAGGATCTGGTCGGTGTAGCGGGCTTTTTGCTGATTTTTTGCGGCGTGATTTTCTTCGCACCGGCATTCTTCGGCCTGTTTCTCGAGTCGCCGAATTTCGAACCCGCCAATCCGTTGCAGACGCCGCCGCACATCGCGCCGGTGTGGTACTTCACACCGTTCTACGCGATGCTGCGCGCGGTACCGTCGTTCGCGGGCACGCAGGTCTGGGGGGTGATGGTGATGGGTGCGGCCATCGTCGTGTTGTTCTTCGTGCCCTGGCTCGATCGCGCCCCGGTGCGCTCGATCCGTTATAAGGGTCCGCTCTACAAGATCGCCCTCGCCATCTTCGTCGTGTCGTTCATAGCGCTGGGTGTGTGCGGCCTGAAGCCGCCCGCCGGCATCTATCCGACCCTGGCGAAGGTGTGCACGGTGCTGTACTTCGCTTTCTTTCTGCTCATGCCAATTTATTCGAAGATGGACAGCTACAAGCCGGTTCCGGAGCGGGTCACGACACATGGTTAAGAGTTGGGTGTTGGTCGCGATGGGCGTCCTGGCCGGCGGCAGTGCGTTGGCCGAGGAAGGCGAGGGTTTGCATCCCGCGATGACGGACATAAACAATACGCAGTCGTTGCAGCGAGGCGCGCGCGACTTCATGAATTATTGTTCCGGCTGCCATTCGATGAAATACGTGCGCTACAACCGCATGGCGAGCGACCTGAAGATCCCGGAGGCTGAACTCACCAAGAATTTGATGTTCACGTCCGACAAGGCGTTCGACACCATCAACTCGGCCATGCCCAAGGATTCGGAAGCATGGTTCGGCAAACAGCCGCCGGATCTGTCGTTGATGGCCCGGGCACGTGGGGTCGACTATATCTACTCGTTCCTGAAAGGCTTCTATGCCGACAAGGGGCGGCTATGGGGCGTGAACAACCTGTACCTGCCCAATGCCGCCATGCCGCACGTGTTGTACTCGCTGCAGGGCCTGCAGAAGCCCGTGTACAAGAACAACAAGGATGAGCATGGCAACGATCACCTGGAATTGATCGATGTCGAGGCGGACAAACCGGGGTCCATGAAGCCGGAAGAGTATGATGGCTTCGTCCGCGACATCACCAACTTCCTGGATTATGCCGGCGAACCGGTGAAGGCCAAGCGGCAGTCGATGGGTGTGTTTATCACGCTGTTCCTGCTGGTGTTCTTCATCTTCGCGTTGTTGTTGAAAAAAGAGTATTGGAAGGACGTTCACTGACGCAGAGGGAGTGACCGTTCACCTCTGCTCCGACTAGGAGAATGCGGTAGTGGCACGTCGTTCGGTGATGACTCTTTTTTCAGCACCGTCTGACCCCTGGAGCCATCGGGCCCGATTGGTGCTCGCGGAAAAAGGCATTGCCATCGACACGGTGACGGTCGATCCGAACGATCTGCCGGAGGATCTGATCGACCTGAATCCCTACCAGAGCGTGCCGACGCTGGTGGACCGCGATCTGGTGCTGTACGACTCGCGCGTGATCATCGATTATCTCGACGAGCGTTTTCCGCATCCGCCGCTCATGCCCATCGATCCCGTCACCCGCGCACAATTCCGCGTGGCACTGTATCGGGTTGAAAAAGACTGGTACGCGATGGCGCAGGATATTGCGGGAGACCCGACCAGCAGTACCGCGGAGCATGCCCGCAAGATTTTGGGTGAAGCGATCTGCGCGAGTGCCGACGTCTTCAAGGCCAAGCCGTTCTTTCTGAGTGACGAGTTCTCGCTGGTGGACGCCACCATCGCGCCCATACTCTGGCGGTTGCCGTCGTACGGGATCGAACTCCCGGCGCAGGCGCTGCCGATCACCCGCTACATGAATTCGATCTTTGCCCGCGCCACTTTTCGTGCTGCGCTGACCGATGCCGAACGGAAGATGCGCCATTGAAACCGCGTCGACCGTATTTGCTGCGTGCTCTGCACGAATGGATCACTGACAGCGGCGAAACGCCGCATATCGTGGTGGACGCAGCCGGCGAAGGCGTCACGGTGCCGCGGCAGTACGTCAAAGACGGCAAGATCGTCCTCAACGTCAGTTTCTCGGCCACGCAGGCGCTGAATCTTGGCAATGATTTCGTGAGCTTCGAAGCGCGCTTCAGCGGTGTCGGTTTTTCCGTGATGGTGCCGGTGCGCGCCATCCTGGGAATTTATGCGCGCGAGACCGGGCAAGGCATGATCTTCCCGGAAGGTGATGCGGATCCGGATCCCACCGATGCACCGACGCAGCCGCCGAGTGGTACGACTGCGCCGCCCAAGCGCCCCAAGCTCCAGGTCGTCAAGTAGCCCTGAAGGCGTCCTTGACCCATTCGATTTCGTGTCCGCCGTCCGGCGCGCCATAGACGGCAACGACGTCAAAGCGCAGAGGTTGGCGCCGCCACTCGACACGCCGCTGCCAGAAGAAATGCACCGCCCTGATGATGCGGCGTTGCTTGCGCCATGTAACCGAGGCCAGCGCGCCGCCGAAGTCGTGCGCAGCGCGTTGCCGTACCTCCACGATGACGAGCGTTGCGCCGTCGCGGCACACGAGGTCAATTTCGCCCAGGCGGCAGCGCAGGTTGCGCGCCAGAACCTCGAGTCCGCGCAGCTGCAAATAGGCGGCAGCCAGCAGTTCCGCCGCTGCGCCACGTTCGAGATGCGAAGCCGCCATGCCATCGAGGCTGGCGCGGCAGCCGCCAATGGTCACTCTGATTAACTCCTGCGAATATGCAGAAATGACCAAACCTCCTCATCACACCGCGCGCGGCTTCCGCAACAACTACATCGATTCGGTCACCCGCACGCTGCCCGACCTCGTGCGCTGGCAACGCGAAAGGCGGCGTGCGCACCTGCCGCCGCCGCCCACCGTGCCCATTCCGGCGCAGGCGCCCCAACTTGCTTTCCTGTATGCAAATGCACGCGCGGGCGCGGCGATGCAGCCCACCGCCACCTGGATCGGACACGCAACGGTGCTGATGCAGGCGAGCGGCCTCAACGTGCTCACCGATCCGATCTTTTCGCACCGCGCATCCCCGCTGCAGTTCGTCGGGCCGCAACGCGCGCAGGCGCCCGGCATACGGCTCGAGGATCTGCCGCACATCGATGTCGTGGTGATCTCGCACAACCATTACGACCATTTGGACCGTCTCAGCATCCGCGCTCTCGCCGCACAAGCGGGCGGTGCGCCCGTCTTCCTCGTGCCGCTGCAACTGCGAACGTGGCTCGTCCGGCAGGGCGTCACCGCGGGCATCGAACTCGACTGGTGGCAGCATCACGTCGTGCCGGCCGGCGCCGCTCGCGCGGTCGAGTTTCATTTCACGCCGGCGCAGCACTGGTCGGCGCGCGGCGTCCTCGATCGCAACAAAACGCTCTGGGGCGCGTGGTCGGTGCTCGGTGCGGACTTTCACTGGTACTTCAGCGGCGATACCGGCTATTCGCAGGACTTCGCCGATACGCGCCGGCATTTCGCCGCCCGGCAGACGGCGTCCGCCGGCGGCGGCTTCGATCTCGCGCTGATCGCGGTGGGTGCGTGCCTGCCGCGCTGGTTCATGCAACCGCAACACGTCGACGTCACGGAAGCCGTGCAGGTGCACCTCGACCTCGGCGCCAAGCGCAGCATCGGTGTGCACTGGGGCACGTTCGCACTCGCCGACGATCCGCTCGATCATGCCATTCACGAACTGCCGCGGGCCAGGCTTGCGAAGGGCGTCGACGCAGATGCGTTCAGTCTGGTGCCGGTGGGGGCGACCGCGAGGTTGCCGCAACGGCTGCCGAAGTAGTTTTCAGTGGTAACAATTTTTGGCGCCGCGTCCAGACTCCCGTTACAGTTCCTCTCCTGATGGCGCCCCCCCTCGAAACGGTATCCAGCACGCATGCACACAAACGGCGCCACTTACTGAAGATGGTCGCGTGGCTCGCCTTACTCATTATCGTGCTCTGCGCCGCGCGCATCGCCTGGGATGCGTATCGGGATGAATACGCAGACTATGTGCGTACGCCCGCAACGGAAATATCGCGGCACCCCGAGCGCGTCGGCATCCAGGATCTCGAGAATGTGTCCTTCACGCCGCCCGGCGGTGCCGCGGTCGCGGCGTGGTACGTGCCGTCGCGCAATCGCGCCGCCGTCATACTCGTGCACGGCACGGGCGCGGAACGCTCTGCGTTGCTGGCCGAGACCAGGATCCTGGCGGCCGCGGGCTTCGGTACGCTGACGCTCGATCTGCCGGGTCAGGGCGCGAGCGGCGGCAAGACCGAATGGGGCGAACCCGAGCGTCGTGCGATCAGCGGCGCCGTCGACTGGCTCGCGCAGCGCGCGGAGGTCGACCCGCAGCGCATCGGCGCGTTCGGCATGTCGATGGGTGGCTATGTGCTGGCGCAGGCCGCCGTGCTCGATCCGCGCATCGCGGCGGTGGTGCTCGCGGCAGCGCCGCACGACGTCAGGGAATTCAATTGGATCGCCACCCGCAAGTGGGGCTGGTTGTCGCAGGTTCCCACGATGCTCGCGCTGCATGCGGGCGGCACGCCGACCGACATGACCCCGAAGACCATCGTTGGCCGCATCGCGCCGCGGCCGCTGCTCATCGTGCTGGGTGATCAGGACGATCTCGTGCTGCCGTGGATGACCGAGCAAGTCTACGCAGCGGCGGGCGAGCCGAAGGAAATCTATCGGGTGCATGGTGCCGGGCATGGCAACTACGCCAGCGTGGCGCCGCAGGCGTATGCCGCGCAGCTGGTCGGCTTCTTCGACAAATCCTTTAAGATGCGCCATTGATCAGAAAGGGGATGGCGGATGTCAAAACCGGTGCTGCGTGCAGCGGCCTGTTTCATGCTGGCGGCGGCGATGCCTTGGGCGATCTGTACGTCGTCCGCTGCGGCTGCGACGGATGCAGGCGGACCGTTGCCGGGACCTCTGCTCGGCTACGACGCCGCGCACAGCGCAGGCGAAGTCGCCTGGGAAAATAAATTCCGCAGCGGCGTCAGCGCCGCCAACATCCGCGAAAACCTGCGGCGCTTGAGCGCCCGCCCGCATCACGTCGGCTCGCCCTACGACAAGGACAACGCGGAGTGGATGCTGGCCAAGTTCAAGAGCTGGGGTTTCGATGCCAGGATCGAAAGCTTCGACGTGCTGTTTCCGACCCCCAAGACGCGGGTGCTGGAGATGCTCAAGCCGAAGCGCTTCAAGGCAGGTCTGCGCGAGCCGATCGTGCGGGGCGACAGCACGGCGGGCCAGACCAGCGAACAGCTGCCCACTTATAACGCGTACTCCGCCGATGGCGACGTGACTGCCGAACTCGTGTACGTCAACTATGGCAGCCGCGAGGACTACGAGGTGCTCGATCGCCTCGGCATCTCGGTGCAGGGCAAGATCGTGATCGCGCGTTACGGTGAAGGCTGGCGCGGGGTCAAACCCAAAGTCGCGGCCGAACATGGCGCCGTCGGTTGCATCATCTATTCGGATCCGAGCGGTGATGGCTACGGACGGGGCGATGAATATCCCAAGGGCGGCTGGCGGCCGGGCGGTGGCGTGCAGCGCGGCAGCGTGATGGACACCGACTACCCCGGTGACCCGCTGACGCCCGGCGTGGGTGCGACACCCGGCGCGAAGCGTCTGTCGCGCCAGGAAGCGAAGACCATCACCAAGATCCCCGTGCTGCCAATCTCCGGCAACGACGCGCTGCCGCTGCTCGCCGCGCTCGAGGGGCCGGTGGTACCGGCCGCCTGGCGCGGCGCGCTCGCCATCACCTATCACGTCGGTACGGGACCTGCCATCGTGCACCTCAAAGTCACGTCGAACTGGGACACCAAAAGGCTCTACGACGTCATCGCCACCTTGCCGGGGCGCATGCCGGATCAGTGGGTGATTCGCGGCAACCACCATGATGCGTGGGTGAATGGCGCCGACGATCCGCTCGCCGGCATGGCGCCGATGCTCGAGGAAGCGCGCGTGCTCGGGTCACTGCACGCGCAAGGCTGGACGCCGGCGCGCTCCATCATTTTCTGCGCGTGGGACGGCGAAGAGCCGGGGCTGCTCGGATCGGTGGAGTGGGTCGAAACCCACCTCAAGGAATTACAGGCGCATGCGGTGGCCTATGTGAACTCCGATGGTAACGATCGGGGCTACCTCGCTGCGGGCGGCACGCAGGACCTGCAGTCGTTCGTGAGCGCCGTGGCAAGAGACGTCACCGATCCGGAGACGTCTTTGTCGACGTATCAACGCGCCCGTCTTTTCGCCATCGCGAATGCCAAGGACGCCGACGAACGCAACGATTTACGCAAGCGCGACGATCTGGTGATCGAAGCGCTTGGCGACGGCTCCGACTACACCGCTTTTCAGGATTTCGCAGGCATCCCTACGCTCGATCTCTCGTTCGGCGGTGAAGAGGACGGCGATCAATATCACTCCATCTATGATGATTTCGACTGGTATACGCGCTTCGTCGATCCCGACCTTGCCTATGGCCGCGCGCTCGCGCAGGTTGCCGGCAGCACCGTGATGCGTCTCGCGAACGCCGACTTGCTGCCGTTCGACTATGCACCCCAGGTCGACGCGATCGAGCAGTACGAAACGGATCTCGAGAAGCTGCTGAAGACCAAGCAGGACGAATACGGCGAACGCGCCCTGGAACGGAAAGAGGGCGTGTTCGCGGCCACCCGCGACCCGCGCCGGCCCATGGCGCCGCCACCGGATGAAGTCGTACCGCCGTACATGAACTTCGCGCCGATGAAGAATGCGATCGCGGACCTGAAGCACGCGGCCGAGCGTTACAGCGCCGCGCTCGACGCGTTCAAGGCAGCCGGCGCGTCCGTGAAGCCCGAAGCGGTGACGCAGGTCAATCGTCACCTGATGCAGATCTCACGCTTGTTCCTGGACGAGAAAGGCTTGCCGGAACGGCCGTGGTTCAAGAATCAGGTGTACGCGCCTGGTGCGTACTCGGGCTATGGTGCGAAGCCCATTGCCGCCGTGCGTGAGTACATGGACCAGCGCAAGTGGCACGAGGCGGACGGACAGGTGCCGCGCGTGGCGGCGGCCCTCGAGGCCGTGGCTGCCGGCATCGTGAAGGCGGCGGACGAATTGCAGGCGGCCACGCGATAGTAGTGGCTCAACGCATGCGGACGCTGTATTGCAGCTGCCAACCGTCCTTGACCGGTCCAAAACTCACGGAACTCAAGCTGGCGGTCTGGTCGGCATCCTGATTCGTGTTGTGGCGATGCAAGACGAAACGCGCGGTGGCGATACCCAGAGCGGCGCCGGCGACCGTGTCTGACAGCCAATGCACGTTCTCGTGCATCCTGACGTAGCCCGTGCCGGCGGCGAATCCGTAGCCGATTATACGTCGCAGCCAGCGGTAGTCATCGTTACCGGACTCGGCAAAGGTGGTACCGACCGCGAAGGCCGTGCTCACATGGAGCGACGGGAAAGAGTCACTGCCGCTGAACCAGCGGTTCGGCGAGGTGGTGGCGTCGGGCCGTTGCCTGCCGGTGGCGAGACCGAACACTTCGGCGCTGGCCGCGCTGAACACACCCGCTTCGATCAGCGCCCATGTTTCGCGATAGCCGTCGCGGTCGCCGAGCCAGCCTGCATAGGCCCAGGTGCCGCCGAGCAGTGCAAGCGTGGGTGCGAAGTCGCGCAGGCTGTTGCGGTCGGCGCCGTCGAGCTTTGCATAGGAGCCGGTGGCAAAATGCGTCCGCACCCTGGCGTCGAACGCGTGCGCGGTGCCAACGGCCGCGATCGTCCCGCCGAGGAACAGCCAGTCGCCTGCATCCCAACGCAAAGGCGAGGTCACGTACTCTTTGGTGTCTTCCAGCGCCGTGCTTAGTGTGAAGCCGTCGGCGCAACAGGGTGGGGTGACCAAGGCCAGCATTAGCCCGACCCAGACCGCTCGTACGGATTTGATCGGGCGCAGTGTGGCGATGGGAAACCTCCGGTGGTATGTAGTGGTCATCGGATGGTCGATGCCGATGCTTTGGCCAGCATTATCGCTCCTGCGGCGCCCAAGGATTCGTAATAGCCAGCGAAGCTCGCGCCTTCGGCTGACGGGAATTGCGTTAGATTGTGCGCCCATCGGTAACCGATGGGTTGAAACCAGAGCTCTGCGGTGACTTCGAACGTGCCAGCCAAGTCGCCGATGTCGACCGCATACAAAACGCTATGGCCACGATCCGTGAACGCAGGATCGGCGACCGCGTCGCCGTGCACGGCGACCTCGGCGGGCGCGCCCGTCTTGTCGAAGCCGCTCGGCAGCAGGCGGTTGTCCTTGAGGTACCGTGCCGCCGCCAGCAGCCCGGTGGTCACACGGTTATCGTTGTCGCCGAGGATGGCCTCGTAGATCTGCACCTGGCCGGGGTCATGGATTTCGCGCCAGTGCGGCTCATAGCGGGTGGGATCGACGTCATTGTCGTTGCCGGCGATCGAGCCGTCGGCCTGTGGTGCGCCGGACTCGAACACGATGCGCTGCTGCGCGTCGCGGACGACGACGTGCAGCCAGGCGCGCCGGGCCGGGTAGGCAGTGGGAAGCTTGTGGCCGCCCAGATTCTGGACGCTGACGGTGGCCTCGAGCCGCCGGCCGTGCAGCTGTGGCGCACTCAGGCTCACCCGCGCCGCGGAATCCTGCAGGTAGCGAATGGTGCGATCGGCGGCTTCATACATGAGCTGCGGGTCCGCGGCCACCGCTAACTCATCGTGATGGCGCGCCAGGATTTTCTGCATCGCGAAGTTCGCGCCGAGGAATTGATGTCTTGCGGCACCGGGACGCGGCGCGGCCAGGATGCGGGCTACCGGCATCGCTTCCGCAACGGCGGGCATGTGGCACGACTGGCAGGTGCGCGTGGAGCGAAAGTCGCTGCGCAGCCACTCCTGGTAGGGCATCTGTTCCGGCAGTGATCCCACCACTGCGCCGCTGGCATCACGCGCTTCGGTGGTCAACGTATGACAGCTGGCGCAAAGCTCGGCTGCGCGGATCTGGTCGCCGCGCTGTGGCTGATAGCCGGCGGTCGAGCTGCGCATGACGCGCTGCAGCCCGACGTCGATGTCGTAAGGCCCATATTCTGGATGCTGCCCGTCCTGTGCCGGCGCGACATGGAAGTTGCCGTTGAAGGTTTCGGCAGTGCCCAGCCCCTGCGGAATGATCTGATGACAGACCGAACAGGTCACACCGTCGGCGAGCGCCTGCGGGCCGTCGGACTTGAGCGGCAGGTGCGCGAAAATTTCGCTGGGTCGGTTCTGCAAACGTGCCAGCGTGTGCCCGATCGGCATATGGCAGGCGGCGCATTCGGTTTCGATCGCAGCCTGCGCCGGCGCATGCTCCAGCGTTTCGCGCCGGGTGCTTGCGACCCAGTAAGGGTCGCGCGTGGAATTGGCCATCAGGCTCGTGCTCCAGTCGGTGCCGATCGAGTATTGATCGCCGGCCGAGTTGGTCATGCCGTTGTGACAGGCAACGCAGCGATCGGAAGTCTGAAACTCGACCGCCGTGCCGGTATGCGGATCGTCGTGCGCGCCGGCGTGTGCCGCGGTGTGGGCGGCGACAGCACCGAGAAGCATCGATATGAGCGCGAGTTTCATCACCATCCCTCGAACAAGCCGCCGTCGAACCAATCCCACAGTACGTATCCGATCACCTGCTTCGGACGACCGTAGGTGTCGTTGATGGGCAGGCGATAACCCAATGCGGCGCGTATGTGCTGGCGGCGGTTCAGCGTCAGTTGAAATTCCGGAATCACGTCCCAATCGGTCTTGGTACCAGAGGTCAGATCACGGTCGCCGATAATTTCGAGCATCGGCGTCCACAGGCGTCTGTCACCCCCGTCGCTGAACGACTTGCCAAACGCGGTGTTGAGGAATGCGGAGCGTGGTCCGCGCTCCGTGTGGCGGGGAATGGTCATGCCCGCCTGTACCTGCAGAAAGGTCGCGTCCGGCAACAGCTGATCGTATGCGCCGAACACGGTGAGCGCGGGTTCACCCCCACCGAAGCCGCGGCGATAGTCGCCGGTCGGCAGTATCGCCTCGGCCTGAAGGCTGACGATCGAGCCCGATGCAGTGTAGGCCGGCGCATCGCCACGATCGTTCAAGTGCGAATACAGGACGTGCTTGTCGCCAATGGCGATATCGCCCAGGCCCCCCGTCATGCCGCCGCCGTCCTTATGCATCCAGCCGAAAGGCAGGGCGAGTTCGAGTTGATCGCGTTTGCCCAGGATGCGCTCGTAGGCGAGTTCGTTGCTAATGGCAGGCGCCCCTTTGACGTTCGCGGTGGCGGTCAACACCGTCTCGCTTTCCGGGAATGCCTTCTCGGTGACGAGTGCGCGCGGCACGTTGAGCTCGCCGAGCGGCCAACCTTTCTCCTTGCACAATGAGCGCAGGTAATCGATGACCTGATCCATCTGAGCGGAGGTCAAGACATCGCCGAATGCCGGCATGATGGTGGAGAACCCGCGCGCCGGGCCGCCATCGCGTATCGACGCCTTGTAGTCGCGGGCGTATTCCGGCGTGCTCTCGTCGCACTTGTTGAAGTGCGGCATGGTCGCAGGCGGTTCGAAGCCGGCATACATCCGCGGCGTGCCTTCGCCGTGCGTTCCATGACAGGCCGCGCACGCCGCGTCGTAGATGGCCTTGCCGCCGTGCAGGTTCAAGAGTCCCGGCAGGTCTCCGCTGCGGGCGAGATGAGAGATGCACGTTGCCGAGGCGCAAAGGAACGCTGCTGCTGCGAATAATTGTCGGCGCGCCGCCATACTCATTGAATGATTATCACTCTCGACAATTCAGGATCCTTGACAGATGCACGCTTTGCATAACAAAGTAATTAATGCGGGTCGCACGTTGGCATAGCATTCTGATTCAATCAATAGGTGTCTGCCTCTTGTCGATGGGGACGTCGCAAGCTGTAGTAGCGCTGGACTTGGATGCCTATCACGGACGCGTGGTGTATCTCGATTTTTGGGCATCGTGGTGCACCCCGTGCCGGCAATCCTTTCCCTGGATGGAGGGGCTGGCGGCGCGCTACCAAGCGCAAGGCCTGACGGTGGTCGCCGTCAACCTGGATCGGGACCGAGCTGCGGCGGATCGATTCCTGGCGCGGTTCGCTCCGACTTTCGACGTTCCTTTCGATCCAAGTGGTGAGCTTGCGCGCCGTTTCAAAGTGCATGCAATGCCCTCGAGTCTGTTGATCGATCGTCAGGGCGTCGTGCGGTTCGAACACGCGGGATTCGTGCCGATCGATGCCTCGACGTACGAAGAACAGATCCGCGCGCTGCTCGCGGAATTCTAAACATGGCAAGGGGACCGCGTATGAGTCGACGATTGTGTAAACATCTTTCGGTAGCCGTCGCGGTGCTTTTCATGTGTGGTTGCGCGTCGCTGGGAGTGCGCCCCTGGGACCGCGATCTGCTGGCACGCGACGACATGCGTCTTGATGGCAGCCCCGTGGACGCTGCAATCGATGACCACCTGTATTTCAGCAAGGAGGCCTCGTCCGGCGGCCGGTCGTTTGCCGGTGGCGGCTGCGGTTGCAATTGAAGCGCGCTGCCAATCTCAGAGGCGGGTTGGTACGGCGCCAGCTCGTAGCGGCGAGCTGTTCCCTGCTCGGTGCCAAGGGCACTACCGCCGGCGCACTGGACGTCATGAATCGCGTGTTGGATGGTGTAACGGTGGATTCGGCTTTGGCGTACTACCGCGAGGACGGGCGTATTCAAGCCATCGAGCCGGTAGTCGACGTGAACAAGACCTTTGCGAACGGTCAGTCCGCGAGTCTGAACTTCACCTTTGACAGTCTCTCTGGCACGAGCCCGAATGGTGCACTGCCAAGTACGCAGCCGCAGACGTTTGCGTCGCCGTCGGGCAAGAGTCTGACCGCAGGCCGCCACCTGTACACGACGCGTCCGGGAGATCTGCCGGGGGATCCCAACTATGAGGACAACCGCATCGCCGTATCGGCAGGCTGGAACGTGCCGCTGGCGCGCGGCACGCTGGTTGGCCTCGGCGGCAAGATCTCCGGAGAAGATGATTTTGTTTCGGTTTCGCTGAATGCATCGATCGCTCAGGATTTCAACGAAAAGAACACCACGGTGTCGGTCGCCGTCAACAATGAATTCGATGCCATCAGGCCGATCGGCGGAACGCCGGTCGCAGGCAGCGATTACGCGCTGTTCGAGAAAACCGCCAACAAGAGCAAGGATGGTATCGGCGTGTTGCTAGGCGTCACGCAGGTGATGGCGCGCTGGTGGCTCACTGAAATCAATCTGTCCGCAGACCGCTTTCATGGGTACCTTAACGACCCGTACAAGATCACGTCCGTGATCGATGCCGTCGGCAACACGTTGGGCTATGCGTATGAAAGTCGACCTGACGAGCGCACGCGCAAGAGTATTTACTGGGAGAACCGGATGGCATGGCAGCGCCTGGGAGCAGGTCTGTCGCTGCGGTACATGCGGGACGATTGGCGTATCCACTCCGACACCGCGCAACTGCATGTACGGTGGACCTTCGCCGATCGCGAGCAGTACGTGGAGCCTACGTTTCGCTGGTATCGCCAGTCTGCCGCATACTTCTACATGCCATGGATCAGCGGCGTGACGCAGGGAGCGCCGGAATACTCCTCTTCGGACTCGCGTCTCGGCGAGTTTCACGCGCTGACCTACGGATTGAAATATGCCCGACGCTGGTCGGACGCGCCGGGACTGGCCGGTTCGGAGTTCAGCGTTCGCCTGGAGTACTATCAGCAGACCCAGGAGAGCCGCGAGGCTACGCCGCTGCTGTTGCAAAACCTGGATCTCCATCCTGCGCTCAAGGCCGTCCTGCTGCAATTCGGCTGGCGTTTCTAGCTTGCGAGCGATGCGATGTTGGAGCATGCGATCAGGACGGGCGCCGGCGAAATACTGATCGAATCGCGCGGGTCTCTGATGGCTGCGCGGTTTGTCGCCATGGCGGGCACCTGCGAGTTGCTGGTGGAATCGGCCGATGCTGATGCAGTCATGATGCTGGCGTATACGGCAGCGGCCGAAGCCTGGCGGATTGAAAAAAAGTACAGCCGCTATCGAGATGACAGCGTGCTCGCCATGCTGCATGCCACCGCGGGACGCGCCACGACGCTCGACGAGGAAACCGCATCGCTCATCGAATTTGCGCAGCAATGCTACGAACTGAGCGATGGCCTGTTCGACATTACCTCGGGCATCCTGCGAAGGGCATGGACCTTTGATTGCTCGGACCACGTTCCCGATACAAAACAGATCGCGACCCTCTTGCCGCTGATCGGATTTCATAAATTGGAGTGGCGGTCGCCGTCGTTGCGGATTCCGCCCGGCATGGAGCTCGATCTCGGCGGGATCGGCAAGGAGTACGCAGTAGACCGTGCTTATGACTGTGTCGCTGCGCTGAGCACCTTGCCGTTCCTGGTGAATTTTGGCGGCGACCTGCGCGCGAACCGGCCTCCCTCGAACGGCGCATGGCAGGTAGGCATAGAGCAGCCGGACAGCGAACGGCACGCGAACCTGGTGCTCGATCTCGAACACGGCGCGCTCGCGACGAGCGGTGATTCACGGCGCTATGTGCTGCGCGATGGCATCCGCTACGGCCATATTTTGAATCCTTTGACCGGCTGGCCGGTGCAGGACGCACCGCGCTCGGTGACGGTGGCCGCGAGCTCTTGCACGGAGGCCGGAATCTTGGCGACCATCGGCCTCCTGCAGGGTGCCGTCGCTGAGGAATTCCTACAGGAGCAGGCTGTGCGCTTTTGGGTGCAGTGGTAGCGGTCAGGGCGTGGGTTCGGCGATCAGCAGGCGCGCCGAGCCGGGGCGCACGGTGTAGCGCTTGCGGGGGTCGGGCGAGCTGAGGTCGGCGTCGATGCGATCGGCGGCGACCAAAAAGATCCGGCCGGACTCGGGGTCGAGCGCCATGGTGCGCGCGAGCACCTGTGTCGGCGTGTTGCCGAGCAATACGAAGTGCGCGGGATCATCCTCGTGGATCACAGACAGTGTGCCGTCGCGGTTCGAGCTGAAGACACGCTTGCGATGCGGGTCGTACGCGGTCGCATCCGTACCCATACCGATGGGCAACGTGGCGACAACCGCGCCGTTCCGTGCATTGATCACCAGCAACTTTGCATTCGCGCAACTGGCGAACAGGCGCGACGATGCCGTATCGATGGAGAGGCCATGCGGACTTTCACAGTCGGGGATCGGCCACGTGGCATCGACCTTGCCGGTGCGTGTATCGACGCGTTGTATCGCGCGTTTGTCGGCGATGTTGACGAACAGCTTGCCCTGACCGTCGACCGCGCCGAACTCGGGTTGACCGGCGAGGGCGACCGTCCCGGCAAACGTATCCTTCGCCGTGTCGATCATGGTCAGTGCGTGCGGGTCGCCTTGCATCACGAAAACGCGCTGGCTGAAGGCATCGTAGACGACCGCATCGGTATCCGCGGCAGCCGGCACGGCCTTCAGCGTCTGCAAGGTTTTGAGGTCGAACACCACCACGGTTTTGTCGGACGAGCTGCCGGCGTAACCTTTGCCGACTGCCGGCACCACGACGATACCGTTGGCGCCCGACACCGGCACCTGCCCCGCCAGTTTGCCGCTGCCTATGTCGACGACGTCGATGAAAGAACCGTGCGCAAGGTAGACACGCTGCGTGGCCGGCTCGTACGTCAAATAGTCCCAGCGATCCGGTGTGCCAAGATTGATCGATCGACTGATGTGATAAAGCGGCGGATTCTCCGCATGCGCGGCGGTCGCCACTGCGGCGGCGATTAATAGTGCGGCCAAGGCTGATCGCGAAGCTGACATCGTCTGTCCTCGTTTACTTTGCGCGACAGAGTAACAAAGTTCGGCGCAGTCTACAGCGGTGCCGGCTGGCCTCCCTTGATCTGCGCCCAGTCGAGTTCGCGGCGGACGCGATTCTGCGCGTCGAGGCGCAGCCGCCCGCTCACGCCGGCGATGCTGCCGACCGCGCCCGGGTTGCCGCTACGCAAGGTTGGCAGCAGCCGGTAGGCATCGAAGCCAAAGGCGTACAGCCGATCGCGTCGCGCAGTGCGTGCCGGCCACGCGGCGCGCACCGGATCACGGATCTGGGCGGTCACCGCATCATTGCTCACCATCCATGGCATGTCGGGAAACATCATCCCTTCGACATCGTGATTGGCTGCGGCATCGGGTTCGAAGCCTTCGGAGATGCTGTACACCGGAACGTCGCCCGAGAAATGAAACTTGAGCTGCGACATGATGAGACGCGCCGCGCTCGGACTGGCTTCCATGAACACGAATTGGGCGTCAGCACGATGACTGGGTGGCTCACCCTTGATGTTGCGAACCTGCATGGTGCGTTTGATCACGTCGCTGTAGTCGACCTTGGATGCATCGTAACGGCCGTTGGCCACCAGCGTGCCGCCGAGATTGTTGAATTCATCGACGAACGCTGCCGTGACGCGATTGCCGAGTTCGCCGGCGGGCACGATCGCAACACCGGTCAGCTTGCCGTCGGCGGCCAGTCTGCGCGCGACCAGGCGCGCTTCGTCTTCGGGCAGCAGCGAATACTGGAAAAAATCCCGCGGGGCCTGCACGGTGTCCGGTAGAAAGTTGAGCGCGAGCACCGGGGTGCTGCCGGCCAGCGGGGCGACCCCGACCACGTCCTCCTTGGTCAGCGGCCCGACCACGAAGCGCGCGCCGTCGCTCAACGCCTGATCGAACACCGTCGCGATGGGCGCAGCGGCCGCATCGTAGACTTTCAAGCGTGGCCGGGTCGCCGCGTCCTGCTCCAGGTACGCGGCGATGAAGCCGTCGCGTACTGCGATTCCGAACGCTTCCGCGCGCCCGGACAGCGGCAACAGCAGCGCGATCTGATCAGGAAACGTGGTGGCCGCGGTCAGCTCGGTCTGCGCGGTGCCGAGGACACCGTCGTTGGCCGGATGGGACGGATAGGCGCGTCGCCACGTTGCGAGCGCAGCATTGGCGTGCATCGGATCGCGTGCCAATTCGACCGCAACAGGGCCGAGTTCGAGCCAGCCCGCCACCACGGGGTCGACCTTGCCGGCCGGCTTGAGCGTGGCGCCCTGTTCGGCGGCACTGCGTACGCGTGTATAGATTTCGTCACGGTTGCTGCGCAAGGTCGCGGGATCGGTCAGGAAGCGCTCCCGCTCCACCAGTGCTTTCACACCCTCGACCGGGTGATTGGTGAGGAAGGCGCTGCGGCCGCGAATCCAATAGTAATTTTGCGCCTGCTCGGCGGCGGTGGGCACCGGGATCTGGTCGAGTTCCTGGATGGCGCGCACCGGATCGTTATCCGCGTAGGCCAGTTCCGCCGCCACCAGGGCCCGTGCGGTGGGCAGCTTGGTGCGGGCCTCGGCAGAGACGCCGCCGAAGGCCTGCTTGGCAGCAGCCAGATTACCGGCGGAGAGCCACTGCTCCACGGCCAGCAGCAGATAATTGTCGCGATCATCGGGCTGCGTTGCCGCAAGCTGCGCATAGTCGGCCGCCGCATCCGCATGCTTGCCCTGCGCCGCGAGGTGCGCCGCTTCTGCCTGTTTGTCGGTCGGGGTCTCGCTAGGCTGCACGAGGGTGCACGCGGCGGTGAGGAGCGAGAGCAGCAGCGCCGTGCTGAGGGCGCGTCGTGGACGCCGAAGGATCGCTGCCATACTCTGCCGTTCCTATCGCCAAAAGAGTCGCGAATTATAATGACAAGTCAGGGAGCTGTCCGTAAGGGATGCCTCTACATCGTCGCGACGCCGATCGGCAATCTGGGCGACATGAGCGAGCGCGCCAAGACCATCCTGCAAGGCTGCGAGCTCATCGCTGCCGAGGACACACGCCACACGGGAACGCTGCTCAAGCACTTCGGCATCACCACGCCGCAGATCGCGCTGCATGATCACAACGAGTCCGAGCGGTCGGCCGCGTTACTGCTGCGTCTGCAAGACGGCGCGACGGTCGCATTGGTGAGCGACGCGGGCACCCCGGCCATCAGTGATCCCGGCTTCGAGCTGGTACGCGCGGCCGCGGCAGCCGGAGTTCGGATCGTGGCAATTCCCGGAGCATGCGCCGCGATCGCGGCGTTATCGGTCGGCGGATTGCCGACGGGTCGATTTTGCTTCGAGGGCTTTTTGCCCGCCAAAGCGGCGGCGCGCAGGCTGCAATTACAAAATCTGCTGAGCGAGTCGCGCACGCTGGTCTTCTATGAATCGCCGCATCGTATCGCTGCGACCCTGGAAGATTGTGCGGCCGTGTTCGGCAGAGAGCGCGCCGCTGTAGTGGTGCGTGAGCTGACCAAGCTGCACGAGACGGTGTATCGCAAGTCGCTGGGCGCTTTGGCCGCACAGGCGGTCGTGGACGCCGATTTCACGCGTGGGGAGATCGTATTGTTGGTCGCCGGGGCGCCGGCGAGTGCGCCGGCCGGCGATGACGGCCATGGTGGCGAGCTTGACCGCGCACTCGCGGTGCTGTTGGCGGAATTGCCTTTGAAGCAAGCTGCGCATTGCGCCGCGCTGTTGACCGGTGCACGCGAAAACGAGGCTTATAAACGCGCGCTGAGGCTGAAGGAGCGATCGGACTCGCCATAAGGCTTGCACTTGCGTAAGGTGCCGCCCGGAGTCGGCCAGACAGTCGCTGTGCAGTTCGCATGCATGGAGGAAAGTCCGGGCTCCACAGGGCACGGTGCCAGGTAACGCCTGGGAGGCGCGAGCCTACGGAAAGTGCAACAGAAAGATACCGCCTACGTGCTGCGCAAGCAGCGCCGGTAAGGGTGAAATGGTGCGGTAAGAGCGCACCGCGCGGGTGGTAACACCAACGGCATGGCAAACCCCACCTGGAGCAAGACCAAATAGGGAAGCAAGGCGGAGCTTTGAGCCGCCACATGTGGCCCACATAGGCTTCCGGGTAGGTCGCTTGAGGTGCACGGTGACGTGTTACCCAGAGGAATGACTGTCCTAGACAGAACCCGGCTTACCGGCCGACTCCTTCTCCTCTGATCGCCGCCCAATGGGCGGCGATCGCCGACGATCGCATAAATCAAGCGTTAGTGACCTGTTTAGGAAGGTTGCGTAACAGATTGATTCAATTCGTAGTGTCGTCCTACACAAGACTGATTATGGAAAATGTGACTTAAGTCACTGTCGCAGCGGGGTTTTTTTAACTTAAACCGTTGACGCACCCTGGCCCGCTCCCTATAGTGGTGCTTGGTGGGAATTTGTGGGAGAAAATGGGTTTTCTTGACCCATTCAAGATGTTTCGCGGCGCCAACAACCTAACTCTCGATGCCAAAGGCCGGATGGCGCTCCCGATGCGCTATCGCGGTGCTCTGCAGGAGCGCTGCGGTGGAAATTTGGTGGTCACGGTCGATCGCGCACGCTGCCTGCTGGTGTACCCGCTGCCGGAATGGGAAAGCGTCCAAGAGGACATCATGAACCTGCCGAGCCAGTTTCCCGAGGCCCGCGAGTTGCAACGGCTGATGGTGGGTTACGCCACCGACCTTGAGATCGACAGCCAGGGCAGGGTACTGCTGCCGGCGAACCTGCGCGAATTCGCGCACCTGCAGAAGGACTGCGTGTTGCTCGGTCAGGGCAAGAAATTCGAATTGTGGGATGAGGCGGCTTTCAATGAGCGCCGTGACAGCTGGCTCGGCAGTGCCGGGTCTGGCGAAATCCCGCTGCAATTACAGGCGCTGAAGCTGTAACGGCTTCGGTGATGGAAGAGGCAACAGGAGTTCATCAGCCGGTACTGCTCACCCAGGTAGTCGGCTCTTTGGACATCAAGGAAGGTGGCACCTACATGGACGCTACTTTCGGTCGAGGCGGACATGCGGAGGCGATTTTGCACCAGCTGAAGGATACCGGCCGCTTGCTCTGCCTGGATCGCGATGCCACCGCCGTCGATGTGGCCCGTGCCCGCTTCGGCGCCGACGCTCGCGTGGGTATCTTCATGGCGCCGTTTTCCGAATTGCGCGCCTGCGCTGATCGCGTCGTCCCCGGCCTCAGGTTCGACGGCGTTCTGTTCGATCTTGGTGTGTCATCGCCGCAGCTCGACGATGCGAGGCGTGGTTTCAGCTTCATGCAGGACGGCCCGCTCGACATGCGCATGTCGGGTGGCTCGGGACTGAGCGCGGCGGACGTGGTCAACGCTGCGCCGCTCGATGAATTGATCCGCATCTTTCGCGACTATGGCGAGGAGCGGCATGCGCCGCGCATCGCGCGCGCCATCGTGGCGGACCGCAGCACGGCACCCTTCACGCGGACCTTGCAGTTGGCGGAGATGATCAGCCGGGTGGCGCGCAGCACCGAGCGCCACAAGCACCCCGCCACGCGCGTGTTCCAGGCGCTGCGCATTCATGTGAACGGCGAACTCGATGAATTACGCATCGGGCTCGACGCCGCACTCGAGCGACTGCGGCCGCATGGACGCCTCGCTGTGATCAGTTTCCATTCGCTCGAGGACCGGATGGTGAAGCTGTTCATGCGGCGCCACGCACTCGCCGATCCGATGTATGCAGGCTTGCCGCATATCCCGCCGCATGCCCGTCCGAAGCTGCGGCTGGTCGGCAAGCCGATTGAAGCTGACGAGGCTGAGGTAGCCGTCAACCCGCGGGCGCGTAGCGCGCGATTGCGCATTGCTGAACGCTTGCCCGATGAGGCCGCCCCATGAGTCGCCGCATGCTGTTCAGCGTCTTGCCGGTTTTGTGGCTGGCCGTGCTGGGCTCGGCCGTGCAGGTGATCTACGCGCGCCACTTGGCGCGCGGCACGTTCGTGCGGCTGGAAAAGGTCAATGCCGAGCGTGATGCGCTCGACATGGAATGGGGCCGCCTGCAACTCGAACAAAGTTATTGGTCCTCGAATGCATTCGTCGAGCGTGTTGCCAACGCGAAGCTGCAGATGAGCATTCCGCAGACACGCGATGTCCGGATCGTGCGTCCGTGAAGGCTCGGCGCGAGGATCACGACACGCAGGCAAAAAGTTACCGATGGCGTTCGCTGGTCACCTTAAGCCTTGTGGTGCTCGGCGCGCTCGGCCTGCTGGTGCGCGCGGTGGAACTGCAACTCATCGATCATCATTTCTACGCCAAGCAGGGCGATGATCGCAGCATGCGGGTGGTGCGCATCGCCGCGCACCGCGGCGCCATCCTGGATCGTTTCGGCGATCCGTTGGCCATGAGCACGCCGGTGGACAGCGTCTGGGTGAACCCGCAACAGCTGAAAGAGAATATCGACGAGCTGCCGCGCCTGGCGCGTGCCTTGAAAGAAGAGCCGCAGGTGCTGGCACGACGCATCACCAGCAATCTGGATCGCGAGTTCCTGTACCTGGAGCGGCATATGCAGCCCGAGCAGGCGGCGCGCATCAAGGCGCTCGGCATTCCGGGCGTCAATCTGGCGCGCGAATACCAGCGTTTCTATCCGGCAGGCGAAGTGGCCGGCCATGTGGTGGGTTTTACGACCATCGACGATCGCGGCCAGGAAGGTCTGGAGCTCGGGTTTGATCAGACCCTGAACGGTGAGGAGGGCGCGAAGCGCGTGATCCAGGACTCGTACGGGCATTACGTCGAGAACGTGGAGAGCATTCGCGCCCCGCGCCCGGGGCGCGACCTCGTCACCAGCATCGATCTGCGGCTGCAGTACCTGGCCTATCGCGATCTGAAAGTGGCGATGCAGGATTATCGGGCGCGCGCGGGCTCGCTCATCACGCTCGACGTCGAAACGGGCGAGGTCCTGGCGATGGTGAACCAGCCGGCGTACAACCCGAACGATCGCGAGCAGTTGAAGCCGGGGGTATATCGCAACCGCGCCGTCACGGACATCTTCGAACCCGGCTCGACCATCAAGCCGTTCATCATGGCGGCGGCGCTCGCCTCCGGCAAGTACAGTGCCGACAGCGTCATCGACACCTCGCCCGGTTTCATCAAAGTCGGCACCAAGATCTTTTCGGACGAGGAGAATCTCGGCCAGACCAACATTGCCACCATCCTCGCCAAGTCCAGCAACGTGGGCACGGCGAAGGTGGCCCTGTCGCTCAAGCCCGAGCAGATCTACAGCACGCTGACCGGTCTTGGCTTGGGACAGGTATCGGGTAGCAATTTTCCCGGTGAGTCGGCGGGCATGCTAAGCCCTTATGCGCACTGGCGCCCGATTGGCATCGCCACCCTGTCGCATGGTTATGGGCTGTCGGTGACTCCGCTGCAACTGGCGCATGCCTACGCGACCATCGGCGCCTACGGCGTCAAGCGTCCCGTGACGTTCGAAAAAGTGACGGGCCCGGTGCGGGGCGAACGCGTCATGGATCCGAAAGTGGCGCGTTCGATGATCGCCTTGATGGAACAGGTGGTGGAGAAGGGCGGCACCGCGACGCGCGCATCGCTGGTCGGCTATCGCGTCTCCGGCAAGACCGGCACCGCGTGGAAATCCGTCGCCGGCGGCTACTCGACCGATCACTACATGGCGGTGTTCGCGGGACTCGTCCCGGCGACGCATCCGAAGTACGCGACCGTCGTGGTGATCGATGAGCCGAGCGGCGATCAGCATCAGGGCGGGCATGTGGCCGCGCCGGTGTTCGCGACCTTCATGGCGGGCGCGCTGCGTCTCACCGCGGTGCCACCCGATAACCTGCAGAACGTGCCGGCCGGCGCGTTGGTGCAGGCGAATATCGAAGCGGGTTCGGACGCGGGTGGCGCGCCGTGAGCACCTCGCTCATGTGGCTGCTCGACGGCATCGTACCGATGGCACGCACCGACGTGCGGGTCACCGACCTGACGCTGGACAGTCGCGCGGTGCGGCCGGGTTCGTTATTTCTGGCCCTCGGCGGCGGGCAGTCACACGGCTTGCAGTTTGCCGCCGAAGCCGCTGCGCGCGGTGCCACTGTGATCTTATGGGAGCCGGCCGGCGGGGCCCAGCCGCCGGCGTTATCCGACGCAGTGTTTCTGCTGTGCGTGCCGAAGCTGCGGCAGCTCGCCGGTCGGATCGCCGACCGCTTTTTCAACTCGCCGTCGGCGCATCTGTCGATCACGGGCATCACCGGCACGAACGGCAAGACCACCTGTGCTTATGTGTTGGCGCAGGCGCTGGTACGGCTCGGCGTTGACGCGTCTTACATGGGCACGCTGGGCAGCGGCCGCACCGCTGCGCTCGACACGCCGACCCACACGACGCCGGACGTGGTGACCGTGCATCGTCGACTCGCCGAGATGCGCGCCGCGGGCAACCAGCACGTTTGCATGGAAGTCTCGTCGCATGCGCTGCAGCAGGACCGGGTGGCGGCGGTGCGCTTCCACACGGCGGCCTTCACTAACTTGAGCCGCGATCACCTCGACTATCACGGCAGCATGACGGCGTATGGCGAGGCCAAGGCGCGCCTCTTCGCGGTACCCGATCTCAAGCACGTGGTGCTGAACGTCGACGACGCGTTCGGCCGCACGCTGGCGCAGCGCTGCGGCTCGCAAGTGCCGCTGACGGCGGTGTGGATCGGCGAACGCGTCGCGGCGGGGGTGGCTGAATTGTCGCTCAAGGCCAACGGGGTACGCGCCGAGCGTCACGGCCTCACCCTCGAACTCGACGGCAGCTATGGACAGGCCCTTGCGACGACGCCGCTGCTCGGTCACTTCAACGCTGAGAACACGTTGGTGGTGCTTGCGTGCCTGCTCGGCTTCGATTTCAGCCTGCAGGATGCCGTGCGCGCGGTGGCGCAGTGTCATGCCGCGCCCGGCCGCATGGAGATCATTGCGGCGGACCCGTCCAGGCCGACCACCGTGGTCGACTACGCGCACACGCCGGATGCGCTCGAGAAAGCGTTGCGGGCGGCGCGCGCGCATTGCGACGGGGTGCTCTGGTGCGTGTTCGGTTGCGGCGGCGACCGCGATCCTGGCAAGCGTCCGCTGATGGGTGCAGTGGCCGATGCATGGGCCGATGAAATCATCGTCACCGACGACAACCCGCGCTCGGAAGATCCGGCCGCCATCGTGCGCGAGATTCTGGCCGGCATCACGGCGCGACGCCCACAGGTCATTCATGATCGTGGCGCCGCCATCGGCCGGGCCATCGCCGCGGCGCGCGCCGCAGACCTCGTGCTCATCGCCGGCAAGGGCCATGAGGAGTATCAGATTTACGGCGAGACGCGCCGGCCGTTCAGCGACCGTCGGGAAGCGCAACGACATCTGGGCGTGGCGGCGTGAAGCGCACGCTCGCAGACGTAGCGGCGGTGACGGGCGGTGAGCTGCAGGGTAACGACGGCGCCTTTGGCGTGGTATCGACCGACACGCGCCATCTCACGGCGGGCGCATTGTTCGTCGGACTGAAGGGCCCGAACTTCGACGGTGCCGAATTTGCGGTGGCCGCGGCCGAACGCGGCGCAGCCGGCGCGCTGGTCGAGCGCAAGACCGATGCGCAGCTGCCGCAGATCGTGGTGCCCGATGCACTGCGCGCCTTACAGACGTTGGCCAGGACATGGCGCCAGGACTTCACGCTGCCGATCGTCGCGGTCGCCGGCAGCAACGGCAAAACCACGGTCAAGGGCATGACCGAAGCCATTCTCGCGCAAGGCGGCGCCTGCATGGCGACGCAGGGCAACCTCAACAATCACATCGGCGTGCCGCTCACGTTGCTGCGGCTCGATGCCACCTTCGAGAGCGCGGTCGTGGAACTCGGCGCGAATCGCATCGGCGATGTGGCGGAACTCATGGCACTGGCGTTGCCGACGGTTGGACTCATTACGAATGCCGGTGCGGAGCATCTGGAGGGCTTTGGCGATCTCGACGGCGTCGCCGCCGGCGAAGGCGAGGCGGTGGCGTGCCTGGGGCCGCAGGGCACAGCCGTCATCAATGCCGATGATGCCTACGCCGACTACTGGCGGGGCCTGGCGGGTGCGCGGCGCGTGACGACCTTCGGCATGCGTGCGGCGGCGGATTTCAAGGCGCGCGACGTGCTGCAGAACATTGAAGGCGGCGGCTTCGTCACGCGCTTCACCCTGGTGAGTCCGGCCGGTGAGCATGCGGTCGTCATGCACGTCGGCGGCGCGCACAACATCGGCAATGCCCTGGCGGCCGCCGCTGCGGCCAGCGCCGCCGGCGCGTCGCTCGAGCAGGTCGCGGCCGGACTCGCCGGCTTTCGTGCGGTGGCGGGGCGGCTGCAGCTGAAAGCGGGCCTGCACGGCGCCTGGCTCATCGACGATTCTTACAACGCCAACCCGAGCTCGGTGCGTGCCGGCCTCGATGTGCTGGGTGCACTGGCCGGCGAGAAGTGGCTGATCCTGGGCGAGATGGCCGAACTCGGCGATTTCGAAGCAGCCAGTCACCGCGACGTCGGCACCTATGCGCGCGATCGTGGCATCACGCGGCTGTTCGCGATCGGCGCGCCCACGCGGCTCGCGGTGGAGTCGTTTGGTGCCGGCGGCGAGTGGTTCGAGGATGCCGCCGCATTGATGCAGCGTGCGCAGACCGATCTCGGCCGGGGCATCACCGTGCTCATCAAGGGATCGCGCGTCAACAAGCTCGAACGCGTGGTGCTGGCGCTGGTCGACAACGGCGCGGGGAGCTGACCATGCTGTTGAACCTGACCGAATATCTGGCGCAGTTTTATTCCGGTTTCCATGTATTTCAGTACCTGACGCTGCGCGGCATCCTCGCGGCGATGACCACGCTGTTGATGGGTCTGTTCATCGGGCCGCGCATGATCGAGGGTTTGCGCCGCTATCAGATCGGTCAGCGCGTGCGCACGGACGGGCCGCAGACCCATCTGAAAAAATCCGGCACACCCACCATGGGCGGCGTGCTGATCCTCTCGTCCATGACCATCGGCACCTTGCTCTGGGCCGATCTCGCCAACCGCTACATCTGGATCTTGCTGGGGTCGACACTGGGCTTCGGCCTGATCGGTTTCTACGACGATTATCTCAAGCTCGTGGTGGGCAATTCAAAAGGCCTGATCGCGCGTTACAAGTATCTGGGTCAGTCCCTGGTGGGACTCGCGACGGCGTGCGCGTTGTACTGGACGCATCTCTCACCCGCCGAGACCTCGCTGTTCGTGCCGTTTTTCAAGACGGTGGCCGTGCCGCTCTCGGTGGGCGGCTTCATCGTGCTGACCTACCTCGTGATCGTCGGCTCGAGCAACGCGGTGAATCTGACCGACGGACTGGACGGGCTGGCCATCATGCCGGCCATCATGGTGGCGGCAGCGCTCGGCATATTTGCCTACCTCACCGGCAACATCAAATTCGCAGCCTACCTGCAGATTCCCTACATCTTCGGGGTCGGCGAGGTGCTGATCTTCTGCGGCACACTGGTGGGCGCGGGCCTGGGCTTTCTCTGGTTCAACGCCTATCCCGCGCAGGTGTTCATGGGCGATGTGGGCGCGCTCGCCATCGGCGCCGCGCTCGGCACCGTGGCCGTGATCGTGCGCCAGGAAATCGTGCTGTTCATCATGGGCGGCATCTTCGTGCTCGAGACCGTCTCGGTGATGCTGCAGGTGGCGTCGTTCAAGCTGCGCGGCAAACGCATCTTTCGCATGGCGCCCATTCATCATCATTTCGAACTCGGCGGCTGGCCTGAGCCCAAGGTCATCGTGCGTTTCTGGATCATCAGCTTCGTGCTGGTGCTGGTCGGCCTCGCCACCTTGAAGATTCGCTGATGTACAGCGTCGTCGTGGGCTTGGGCAAAACGGGCGCATCGGGCGTGCGCTATCTGACGCGCAGCGGCGCGCGGGTCAGCGTGACCGATTCGCGCGTTGCGCCGCCCGGCCTTGCGGATCTGGCGCGCTTCGCCGGCACGGTGGAGCTGCGCCTCGGCCGCTTCGATGAGACGCTGCTCGACGGCGCCGATCAGGTCCTGATGTCGCCCGGCGTGTCGCTGCGCGAGCCCATCGTGCAGGCGGCGCGCGACCGCGGCATCGAGATCGTCGGCGACATCGAGTTGTTCGCGCGCGCAGTGCGCGCACCGGTGGTCGGCGTCACCGGCACGAATGGCAAGAGCACCGTGACCACCTTGCTGGCGGAGATGGCCGCGGCCGCAGGACGCAAGGTGTTGGCGGGCGGCAATCTGGGTGAGCCGGCGCTCGACCTGCTGGCGCAGCCGCCGCCGGACCTGTACGTGCTGGAACTGTCGAGCTTCCAGCTCGATACGACCCACTCACTGGCACTGGCTGCGGCCGTGGTCCTGAACGTCAGCGCGGATCACCTCGACCGGTATGAGTCGGTGGCTGCGTACGCCGCCGCCAAGGCGCGCATCTTTGCCCACGCGGCGACCGTGGTGCTGAATGTCGATGATCCACGCGTTGCGGCGATGGCAAACGCGCCGCACCCGGTGGACGCTCGCGTCGTGACGTTCTCCATTACGGGTGCGCCGGCAGACTATGGTCTGCTGCGCCAGGGCACGCGGCAATATCTCGCGCGCGGCGGCGAGGTGCTGCTCGATGTCGCCGAGATGCAGATCGCGGGACTGCACAACGCGGCGAATGCGCTTGCTGCGCTCGCGCTTGGGTGTGCACTGGGATTACCCGAGGCGGCGATGCTCGCGACGCTGCGCCGCTTCGGCGGGCTTAAGCATCGCTCGGTACGGGTGGCCGATATCGACGGCGTGCGCTACATCGATGACTCGAAAGGCACCAACGTGGGCGCCACCGTCGCCGCGGTCGCCGGACTCGAAGGCCCGCTGGTGTTGATCGCCGGCGGGCAGGGCAAGGGCCAGGATTTTGAGCCGCTGGCGGCGGCGTTTCGCGGCAAAGTGCGCGCGGTCGTATTGATCGGTCAGGACGCCGCGGTCATTGCGTCCGCGCTCGACGGCGTATGCCCCACGCGGCACGCCGCCACGATGCAAGACGCCGTGCAAACGGCGCACGCGCTGGCACGGCATGGCGACACGGTGTTGCTGTCGCCCGCCTGCGCGAGCTTGGACATGTTCCGTGACTACACCCACCGCGGCGACGTCTTTGCCGCAGCGGTACTCGACCTCAAGGCCACGCCATGAACGCCGCGACGCTGTCGCATGGCATCCGCGCCCGCGAACGCATGCCGTTCGTCTGGGACTCGATCACGCTCGGCCTCGTGCTGGCGTTGCTGCTGGTGGGCCTCGTGATGGTGACCTCGGCGTCGATGTCGATCGCGGACCGCGACCTGCATAACCCGTTTTATTTTCTCGAGCGGCAGTTCGTCTTCACCATCGCCGGACTTGCGCTCGCCTGGCTGACCAGCCGGGTGCCCGTCGAATTGTGGGACAAGTACAGTCTGCTGTTGCTGGTGTTCGGTCTGAGCCTGCTGGTGTTGGTGCTGATTCCGGGCATTGGCGCGCGCGTCAACGGAGCGCGCCGCTGGCTGCGTATCGGCGTGCTCAATTTTCAGGTCTCCGAACTCGCCAAGGTGCTGGTGCTCACCTGGGTCTGCAGTTACTGCGTGCGCAAGCGCGCCGAACTCGAGGCCACCTTGCCCGGGATCCTGAAGCCCTTCGGTCTGTTGGCCCTGACCGGCTTGCTGCTTCTGATCGAACCGGATTTCGGCGCCGCGACCGTGCTGTTCGCCACCGGCTTCGCCGTGCTGTTCGTCGCCGGCGCCCGTTTGCGCTTCGTGCTCTCGCTCGTTTCGGTGGCGACGGTTGCGTTTTCACTGCTCGCACTGCTGTCGCCGTACCGCTTGAAGCGGCTGCTGGTGTTCCTGCACCCGTGGGAAGACCCGTTCAACAGCGGCTTCCAGCTGACCCAGTCCCTGATCGCCATCGGCCGCGGTTCCTGGTTCGGCGTGGGCTTGGGCTCGAGCGTGCAGAAACTTTTTTATCTGCCAGAGGCGCATACCGATTTCGTGTTCGCCGTGCTCGCCGAGGAACTGGGCCTGGTGGGCGTCGTCGGGGTGCTCGCGTTATTCGTCGCGCTGATCTGGCGCTCGTTCCAGATCGCCCGCATGGCGGCGCAGTGCGGCCTGCGGTTTCAGTCGTACATCGCGCTCGCGTTCGGCGTGTGGCTGGGTTTGCAGACCTGCGTGAACATCGGCGTGAACATGGGCGTGTTGCCGACCAAGGGCTTGACGTTGCCGCTCCTGAGCTACGGCCGCTCGAGTTTGCTGGTGAGCCTGGCCTGGCTGGGTGTGCTGCTGCGCATTTACCACGAAGTCCGTTGCAGCGCCCGCGCTGCCGTGACACGCGTGCCCGGAGGCCCGCGATGAATGCCGTGCAGCCTGCGGGTCCGGTGTTGATCATGGCGGGTGGTACCGGTGGCCACGTGTTTCCGGCGCTCGCCGTGGCTGAAGTGTTACGTGAGCGCGGCGTGAGTGTGGTGTGGCTCGGCGTACCCGGCAGCATGGAATCGCGCCTGGTGCCACAGCATGGCTTCCCCATCGAGTGGGTCACGGTGCGCGGCATTCGCGGCAAAGGCGCGGCCGCCTGGTTGCTGGCGCCGTGGCGAATCGCGAAGGCCGTGCAGCAAGCGCGCGCGGTGTTGCAGCGTCTGCGACCGCGCGCCGTGCTCGGCGCCGGCGGCTATGTGAGCGGGCCGGGTGGCATCGCCGCCTGGCTGCTGCGCATTCCGCTGTTCGTGCACGAGCAGAATGCCGTGGCCGGTTTGACCAATCGCTGGCTGGCAAAACTGGCGACGCAGGTGCTCGAGGCCTTCCCGCAGAGTTTCGGTCCTGGCGTACGCGCCGTGACGGTGGGCAATCCGGTGCGCGCGGACATCGCGGCGCTGCCTGCGCCGGCGGTGCGCTTTGCAACGCATGGCGCGCCCACCCGGCTCCTCATCTTCGGCGGTAGCCAGGGCGCACAGGCCCTCAACACCATGTTGCCGCAGGCGCTGGCCCTGTTACCCGTCGCTTTGCGGCCGCAGGTGCGTCACCAGACCGGTGAGCGGGGTCATGCAAGCACCTGCGCTGCGTATGCGGATCTGGCGGTAACGGCGGAGGTGGTGCCGTTCATCACGGACATGGCGCAGGCCTATGCGTGGGCCGACCTTGCGGTGTGCCGGGCGGGGGCGATGACGGTGACGGAATTGCAGGCCGCCGGCCTCGGCGCCTTGTTCGTGCCGCTGCCCATCGCCACGGACGATCATCAGACCAAGAATGCCAGCGTGATGGTGCGCAGCGGTGCGGCACAGTTGATCCAAGAGCGCGACCTGACGGCGCAGAGCTTGAGCAAGGTGCTCGAGGCGCTCCTGCGGACGCGTGCGGACTTGTTGCGCATGGCCGAGGCGGCCCGCGGCGCGCGCGTGGTCGACGCTGCGGCACGCGTGGCGGACTTCTGTCTTGCGGGGGTGGCCGCATGAGTCAGGGTGACCGTATGCGGCGCATCCACCGCATCCACCTGGTCGGCATCGGCGGCAGCGGCATGGGCGGCATTGCCGAAGTGCTGCTGAACTTAGGCTATGAGGTGCGCGGCTCCGATCTGAAAGGCAATCCGGTCACGCAGCGTCTCGCGCGACTCGGTGCCACCGTCTTCATCGGTCATAACGCCGAGCACCTCGGCGATGCGGATGTCGTGGTGGTCTCGAGCGCCGTGAATCGCAGCAATCCGGAAGTGGCCGCGGCGCTGACACGGCGCATACCGGTGGTGCCGCGCGCCGAGATGCTGGGCGAACTGATGCGCTTCCGCTATTCCATCGCGGTCGCCGGCACCCATGGCAAGACCACCACCACGAGCCTGGTGGCGAGCGTGCTGGCCGAAGGCGGCCTCGATCCGACTTTCGTGATCGGCGGTCGCTTGAAGAGCGCGGACAGCAATGCGCGGCTCGGCGCCGGACGCTATCTGGTCGCCGAGGCGGACGAAAGCGATGCATCGTTCATGCATCTGCAGCCGATGATTGCGATCGTCACCAACATCGACAACGACCATCTCGGCACGCACGAGGGCGACTTCGCGCGCCTCAAACAGAGCTTCACGGAGTTTCTGCACAACCTGCCGTTCTATGGTCTCGCGGTCCTATGCGGCGATGACCCGCATGTGCAGAGCATCCTCGAAGACATCGGCCGGCCGTTCGTGACCTATGGATTCGGCGCCAACGCGGATGTGCGTGCCGTCAATGTCGAGCGCCTCGGCACGCAGTCGCGCTTCGATGCGCTGCGTAAAGGTCGCGCTGCCGTGTCGATCACGCTGAATTTGCCCGGCCGCCACAATGTTTCGAACGCGCTCGCGGCGGTGGCGGTGGCCACCGAGCTCGAGATCGCGGATGCGGACATCCAGCGCGCGCTCGCGAGCTTTCAGGGCATCGAGCGGCGCCTGCAGCAGCTCGGCGAGATCCAATGGGCCGGCGGGCGGGCCTTGCTGGTGGATGACTACGGTCATCACCCCACCGAAGTGGCGGCGACGCTCGAGGCCGTGCGGCAAGGCTGGCCGACGCGCCGCCTGGTGCTCGTGTTCCAGCCGCATCGCTTCACGCGCACGCGCGATCTGCTCGACGATTTCGGCCGGGTGCTCGGCGAATGCGACGTGCTGCTCGTGACCGAGGTGTACGCGGCCGGCGAAGCGCCGATCGCGGGCGCGGATGGGCGCGCCATCTGCCGCGCGGTGCGCACGCGCGGTCTGGTTGAACCGGTGTTCGTGGAACGCGTCGATGACCTCGCCGAGGCGCTGCGCGCGGTACTGCATGACGGTGACGTGGTGCTGACCATGGGTGCCGGCAACATCGGCGCAGTGGCGCAGGATCTGAAGAGCCGTCTGCACGCGGGCGAGGCTGCACCATGAACCACCGCGCGCTCGAATTGTCGCAGGAGTTCGACGCCCGGGTGCTGCGCAACGAGCCCATGTCGAAACATACGTCATGGCATGCGGGCGGCCCGGCCGACATCTTTTTCACACCGCGCGATGCCGGCGACCTGGCGGCGTTCCTGCGCCAGCTGCGTGTGGAAGCGGCGCTCACCTGGGTCGGCCTCGGCAGCAACCTCCTGGTCCGCGACGGCGGCATCCGGGGCGCCGTGGTCTCGACCAATGGCACCTTGACCGGGTTCGAGCGCAAGCGCGCCGAACTGGTCCGCGTCGAAGCCGGCGTGCCCTGTGCGCGCATCGCGCGGCAATGCGTGAAGTGGGGCCTGGGGCGGGCCGAGTGGTTCGCCGGGGTGCCCGGCACGCTCGGCGGTGCGCTCGCCATGAACGCCGGCGCCTGGCGCGGCGAAACCTGGCAACACGTCGTCGAGGTGGAAGTCATCGATCGGCGCGGCGCGCGCCGCACGCGCGTGCCGGCCGATTATGAGATCGGCTATCGCAGCGTGCACGGACCGGCGAACGAATGGTTCATCGCGGCCTGCCTGCACTTCGAGCGCCAGGCGGACGCGTCCGAAGAGGGTATCAGGGAGTTGCTGGAGAAGCGCCGCGCGACCCAGCCCATCGGCGAGTGGAGCTGCGGCTCGGTGTTCACCAATCCGCCGCATGACCATGCCGCGCGCCTGATCGAGAGCGCGGGACTCAAAGGCTATTGCATCGGCGACGCGGTCGTGTCGGAGAAGCATGCGAATTTCATCATCAATCGCGGCAGTGCGCGCGCCGCGGACATCGAGGCCTTGATCGCGCACGTGCAGCAGGTGGTACGCGAGACGCATCAAATCGAGTTGCACACAGAAGTGCGCATCATCGGAGTGGCGGCATGAGAAACAAGCCGAAAACCGACCAGCCGCGGCGGCGCATCTGGCCGACGTTCTTCCTGCAGTGGCGGGTGTATGCACGCCGCGCCACCCTGTTGCTGCTGATCGGCGCTTCGCTTGGCGGCCTCATCTGGGCGCTCGACCGGCCGGTGACGGTGGTATCCATCGACGGCAGCTTCCAGCGCGTGAGTCCGGGCGAGGTGGAGCGCGCCGTGGTGCCGCTGGCGCGGGCGGGCTTCATGTCCGCCAATCTCGATGATATCGAGCGCGCCGTCGAGAGCCTCGCCTGGGTGGATCACGCGCGCATTCAACGCCGCTGGCCCAACAGCCTGCACGTCACGGTCACCGAGCAAACGGTCGCGGCGCGCTGGGGCGAGGCGGGCTTGCTCAACAACCGTGGGCAGCTGTTCGTACGCACGGCCGCGCACGTGCCGCCGGAACTGCCGCGTCTGTCCGGTCCGGAGGGTGCGGAGAGCGAAGTGGCGCAGCGCTATCTCGCGGCACAAGGCCGCGTGCAGGAGGCGGGCATGCGCATCGCGGCACTGCGCCTGGATGAACGCGGTGCGTGGGAACTGGACCTGGACAGCGGCGTGACGGTGCGTCTCGGGCGTCGCGACGTGGACGCGCGCTTCGAGCGTTTCATCCGCACCGCCTCGCAGGTCATCGCGCACCGCATGAATGAAATCAAATACGTCGACATGCGCTACTCGAATGGCTTCGCCATCGGCTGGCGCACGGCGAACACACCGGCGGCGGCGCCGGATGTCTGAGAACAAGGCTTGAAGTACATGGCAAAGCGTCCTGAACGGAATCTGTTGGTCGGTCTCGACATCGGCACCAGCAAGGTCGTGGCCATCGTCGGCGAGATCAAAGCCGACGGTGAGCTCGAGATCATCGGCGTGGGTTCGCAGCCCTCGCGCGGTTTGAAGAAAGGCGTGGTGGTGAACATCGAGTCCACGGTGCAGTCCATCCAGCGCGCCGTCGAAGAGGCGGAACTGATGGCGGGATGCGAAATTCATTCGGTGTATGCCGGCATCGCCGGCAGCCACGTGCGTTCGCTCAACTCGCACGGGATCGTCGCGATCAAGGACAAAGAGGTCACGCAACTCGATGTGGAGCGGGTGATCGACGCCGCCAAGGCGGTCGCCATCCCGGCCGACCAGAAGATCCTGCATGTGCTGCCGCAGGAATACATCATCGATACGCAGGAAGGCGTGCGCGATCCCGTCGGCATGTCGGGCGTGCGACTCGAGGCCAAGGTGCATATCGTGACCGGCGCCGACAGCGCCGCGCAGAACATCGTCAAGTGCGTGCAGCGCTGCGGCCTGTCGGTGGACGACGTGGTGCTCGAGCAGCTGGCGTCGAGCTATGCCGTGCTCACCGAGGACGAAAAGGACCTCGGGGTGTGCGTCGTGGACATCGGTGGCGGCACCACTGACATCGCCGTATTCAGCGGCGGTGCGATCCGCCACACCGCGGTGATTCCGATCGCAGGCGATCAGGTCACCAACGACATCGCGGTGTCGATGCGCACGCCGACGCAGTATGCCGAGGAGATCAAGATCAAGTACGCCTGCGCGTTGTCGCAGCTCGCGAATCCGGACGAGACCATCGAGGTGCCGAGCGTCGGCGACCGGCCGCCGCGGCGTCTCGCGCGACAGACGCTCGCCGAGATCGTCGAGCCGCGTTACGAGGAACTCTTCGGCCTGGTGCGCGACGAACTGCGCCGCGCCGGTCTCGAGGAACATGTCGCCACCGGCATCGTGCTCACGGGGGGCAGCTCCAAGATGGAAGGCGCCATCGAACTTGCCGAGGAAGTCTTCCACATGCCGGTGCGCTTAGGGATTCCGCAATACGTGAGCGGCCTGGTCGCGGTGGTGAGCAATCCGATTCATGCCACCGGCGTCGGCCTGTTGCTGTACGCCAAGCACGGCCTGCAAGCGCCGCGCGGCGACACGCCGCTCCTCTCGGGCAGCGTCAAGACAATTTTCGATCGCATGAGAGCCTGGTTTCAGGGCAATTTTTGATTACAAACGTAAGGAGAACTGGAATGTTTGAACTGATGGATTCGTACAGCCAAAGCGCTGTTATCAAAGTGTTGGGTGTGGGCGGCGGCGGCGGCAATGCGGTATCGCATATGATCTCCGCCGGTCTCGAAGGCGTGGACTTCATCGTCATCAATACCGATGCGCAGGCCTTGAAGCATTCGAAGGTGCGCACCTCGCTGCAGATCGGCTGCAATATCACCAAGGGTCTGGGCGCCGGTGCCGATCCGGAAGTCGGCCGCCAGGCTGCGATGGAAGACCGGGACCGCATCATCGAATTGATCGAAGGTTGCGACATGCTGTTCATCACCGCCGGCATGGGCGGCGG
>CAZZZU010000011.1:10316-57274 GCA_964658805.1 uncultured Steroidobacteraceae bacterium | reverse complement strand
ATGCCATTAAAGACATGATTGCAATTTATGCCTTATAAAGCATAAATACACAATGTGCCTTCAATGGCATTCCGGAGCGCTGCTCTTGTGCGTCTGCGCTCACTCCGCTATAGCGACTCTGCAGTCGCCCCGACTCCCGCCTCCATGGGCGGTCACACTCAGCGACCACGCCATTGACCGCCTGGGTAACAAAATGCGTGCTGGCCAACGATCCAGTGGCGAACTGCAACGTGAAGTTTGAGAATTCCACGAACGCCTGAGCAGTCGTGATGCTCGGATTCTGGTTTCCGCCGAGTACACAAATGGACACGGCAGAAGGATTGCGCGCATTACGTTTCACAACGCGCAGGTGAGTCATCCGGTGTTGATTGATGCGCACACGCTGCTGTATCTCGCCAGCGGTTCCGACGGGTCCGGCCTGTGGCTCTACGACTTGAATCTGAAGCAACGTATACCCCATCGTTTCAGCTTCGGGCTCGAGCACTACTCGTCGCTTTCGGCAAATGCCAGCGGCATGCGCCTCCTCGCGACGGTTGACGATTCGCAGTCGAGCATCTGGAGCGTACCGTTCGGCATGGGGGCCGGCATGAGCGCAGGGCAGCTTGCATCACAACCGGCTTCGCTTGGTCCCGCAGCGGCCCTCTCGCCCCGCGTCGGCGCTGACTTCTTTGTTTACGTTTCAGCATGCGCCGGCCTGCACGGGATCTGGAAATCGGTAGCTGGCCAAAGCCACAAATTGTGGAGCAACGCCCACGCCATCATCGTGAGCGCACCGGTTCTAGATCGCGACGGTCGGCAAATTGTGTTTACGGTGGTAGAGGGTGAGCGGACGGTTTTGAAAGTCATGGACATCGACGGGCGAAACCTGCGCGGCCTTGCTCCGTCTCTCGATCTGCGCGGCAACCCGACGTGGGCGCCCGACGGTCGGTCGATCGTCTCGGCGGTGTTGCGCGATGGTGAGCCGCGATTGATGAGCATTCCTTTGGATGAAGGCCCGCCGCGATTGCTGGTGTCCGAATACTCGATCGATCCAGTCTGTCGCCGGATGGTCAATACCTTGTGTACTCGGGTGCGGATGTCGGAACGACCTTTCCTCTTCGTGCCTTGGCGCGGGACGGCAGGCCGTATCCGATGCCTGCGCTCATGCTGACCCGAGGGGCCCGCCGTGTCGCGTTTCGTCCCGACACGGATTCGATCGTGTTTCTTCGCGGCGAAATGGGCCGCCAGAATTTCGCGGTGATGGCTTGGAACGGCAGCTGACGCGGTTCAAGCCCGGCATCGCCATCGGCGACTTCGACGTCTCGCGCGACGGCAGCGCGCTATTGTTCGACAGCACCCCACAAGACCTCGCGGGTCGCACTCATCGAGCGTGGGCACAGCGGTGCCGGTTCAGACAAGCAATTCAAAGTACCAACAGGTTCCGTGTCGTCCCTTTCCTGATCGCGGCGAGCGGAATGCCAGTGTCAAAGGTGACGAGGCGGCCTCCATGCCGTACTGCGAGGGCAAACAAATACACGTCAGTCAATTGTCGCGGTCCATGAATTCGGGTCGAGTCCACGACGTCCGAATCCAGAAGACTGACTTCATCCGGCCAGAATTCATGGATGTCCCCTTGGCAGGCCTCGGCTAGATGTTTGATGACGGCTCGAACCGGTAACGGGTTTGGGTAGCCAGGATTCGACATGATCCGGATACATCCGTTTTGCGTGATTGGACATGATGCCCAACCGTCCAGCGCATTCTTCGAGAACCAGCTCATCGCCGAATCGTGAGATGCATGATCGGAGTCCAGCAACGCGATCAGCACATTCACATCCACCAGTGCACGCACTTGCTAGAGCCCGCTGAGCGTGAGCTCACTGGTTGTGGCTGTACGCACGCGCGACCCGCGGCGGTAAATGTCGCTAGTACGCATCTTCATCGCGAAGCTTGTCGATCAGCTCATTGGTGACAATACCGCCACGTCGCGCAAACGGTTTAAGGCCATAAACCGCTTCGGGTTCCTTCACTGAAAGCGGCTCTTGCGGCGTCGTTAGCGCGCGCCGAGCCAACTCGGAGATCATCTCGCCGGTGGTTTTCCGCTCGCGTTTGGCTCGCTCCTTCGCTGCATGGAGTACATCGTCAGCAATGTCGAGCGTTGTTCTCACGCATCAGATGCTAACGCATCATGCATCACTCGTCTACGCTAGGTTGCGAAAGCGGATCTCGCTTTCTGCTTGCAGGGTGCTCACCGGCAAATTCACATAGATGGCTTCGAGTTGATCCACGACCGCATCCCAGCCGTGTGCGGCATTCACGTACTGCCGACCGGCTTCACCGACGGTTTGCGCCGCCGCAGGGTCTTGCATGAGGGTCACGACCGCTGCAGCCAGTTCGTCGGGCGTCGCGCCGTACAGATACTCCACGCCGGCACGTGCAGTGAGTCCCGATGCGCCCTGGGCGGTGGTGACGACCGGCAGCCCCGCGGCCATGGCTTCCAGCACTTTGAGTTTGGAGCCGCCGCCGGCCCGCAGCGCGGCGAGGAACACCGAACACGTACGCTGTACCGTCTTGATGTCGTCGATGAAGCCACGCCACTCGATGCGCGGATCGGGCCAGCGGGTGCGCCAGGATTCAGGCATGCCGCTGCCGCATACGATCATGCGGGTGTCTGGCAATGTGCGCCAGATGCGCGGCAGGATTTCATTCACGGTCCATTCGACCGCATCCTGATTCGGCCAGTAGCCGTAGTTGCCGATGTACATGAACTGCTGCCTCCCGCGATCGGGCGCAACCTGTCTATAGGACTCGACGTCTGCTCCATTGGGTACGACGTCGACGCTGCGCCCCGTGATCTTCTGCATGACCAGCGCGTCCTGCGCAGTCACTGCAATCAGGCGGTGTGGCAATGACAGCGCGCGCTTTTCCCAGCGCTGATATCGCCAGGTGTCGAAGTGCTGCAAATAGGGCAGCACTTGCTTCGGCAGGCGCGGATGGTAGTCATTCATCCACACCAGGGTGGACTCGACGTTGTGCTCCGTGAGAACGAAAGGCTGCTTGCGATCCTGCAGCGCGCGCAAGAAAGGTTGCAGAAAATAACTGTGCTCTATGTTGACCACATCCCAGCTTTCTTTAAGCAGCGCGTGCATGGTCGTCCGTGCCGTGGCTGAGTATCCCTGAATGCTGACGTCCACGGGATACGGGGAGAGGGCTGCGGCAGCCAGTGTGATCGGACTCAAGCGGCGCCGCCGCGGCAAGATGATGAGGCGCTCGACGATTTCGCGCACTGGCGCCGTGGCGCGCCGTCCGAGATATTGATCGGATTGCACGACGAAGGTGATGCGATGCCCGCGCTCGGCCAGCACCCGCATCAAATGGAACACCCGCAGACGATTGCCCCCCACCGTCGGCCACGGCAGGTAGGGACAGGTCCAGAGGATTTTCAGGCTGCGCGTACGCTTGCCGTGTGCGCTATGCAGTGACGGTGCGTCGGAATGGGTTGCTGCAGGCATTTAAAGCGTCGTAGTAGTGTTGGTACACAACCAGCGCGGTCTGGTCCGCGCCGTTCTGGAAGAAATCTGTGGACATGAGATAGGTGGAAGCGATCTGTTCCTCGACGATGTCCGCATGCCGTGAGCCCGGGATTCCTGAGCGGAGGGGCACAAAACGATAGGCGGGCCAAAGCGCGGACACGGCGCGCAGCCGCCGACTTGGGACGGCGTGGTGGGCCGCGAAGTCGCTGGCAAAACGGCGCACGCCGCTCGCTTCCAGCCGCAGGTACCCCAGGCGTTTATTGAGTATGTAAATGACGGCCTCTTCGTCGCGACTCGACCATACTCTAAGACCGCAGACCGCGGCCAATCCCGCCACGGCGAAGCCAAAAAAAGCGCGGCGACGCATCTTCAGACCTCCGCTTGCTTGTTGAACAAGTGATCGGCACTGCGCATCGCCATCGCGGCGACGGTAAGCGTTGGCAGGCCGGCGACGGCAGTGGGGAAGGCGCTGGCGCCCAAGACCATGAGATTACGGATTCGGTGATGGATCAAAAACCCGTCGACCACACTGTTGTCGGCGTTCGTGCCCATCATGACGGTTCCCTGGATATGCCCCGACGTAGTCGCTTCGCTGATGTCCACGATCCGTTCGATGGGCAGTGCGGTGGCCAACTTATCGATCATCTTCGGGATTTGCCTGGCGCCGCGTTTGGCGTAGTCCGAATAGCCGTGAAAGGCAGTTTCGGCGAGTCGGGGATTATCCTTGCACACGGTCACGGTGTTGGTTTCGAGCGGTGTTTCATCGAATATGAAGCGGAAGTATTGCCGCTCGGTCCAGCGGCCGGGCTCGGTGCGCAAGGGAGCTTCCTGATAGGTGAACGGCGAGGTCCAGGTCTCGATCATGCACGCCGGGTAGTCGCGACGATGCTCGCCGTCGTAGAAGAGATAGCCATTGCCTGTGATCACCGTACTGCCGTTATAGGCTTTGACCCCGGCCATATCGATGCAGACGTTGAGCGCATATTGCTCGCTCAAACGCTTGCCGACGAGGCGGTCGTTGACCCCGGAGCGCAGCAGAATATGCGGATTGAAAAGTGCGCTTGCGCCGAGCACGACCAGATCGGCGGCAGCCGTGATCGGCCGGTTTGCCTGCAGGTAGGTGACGCCTGAGGCAATGCCGGCGTGCGTTTCGATGACCTCTACCGGCGAGTTGAGTTGCAACGTGACGCGCGGGTCCTGGTAGATTTCGGCCAGGCCGTTCTGAATGGTGAATTTCGCATCGACCGGGCATAGGTCGCAGATGCCGCTGGCACAGCACACGCCGCGTTTGCCGGTGGCCACACTGGCGCGCGCCGTGGCCGCGTGGAACCACGCGTCCGGGAAGGCTTTTTGGAAAAGGCGATCCGGATCAGAAAACTGGTGCGGCGGCAGGGGATACGGTTTGCTACGCGGCATGGGCGTTTTATCGCCCGATACCTGCATGATGTCCTCGACAAAGGTGTAGTACGGCGCCAGCTCCTCATAAGTGAGTGGCCAGTCGTCACCCACGCCGTAAGTCGAGCGTAGCTTGAAATCGTTCGGCCAGAGTCGCAGGGTCCCTGCCCACCAACATTTGGAATTGCCGCCGAAACCGGGACTGGTCAACCAGAGCTTGGACGGGGTGGCGTTTCGGTAGACCTCATCGAGGCCGATGCTCGAGGTGGCGCGATGTTGCAGCTGCCACGGTTTGGAGTCGGTATCGCCGCGCTCCAGGACGAGCACCCGGGCGTTCGGTGCCGCATGCTGCAGATACTGGCGCAGGAAGAAGGAACTGGCGAAGCCCGTTCCGACGATGATCACATCGTAGCGATCCACAGACATACCTGGTTGAGACATCAACGAGCGTAAGGGTTAAATGCCAAAACCGCCGTTAACTGAGTCACGACGCAGTCACCGAGTGCGATGTGCTTCGCGTATCTGGTTCGGGAGGCTGGGCGGCCAATTGGCCTACTGTACAATGCCGGGCTGCGCGGGTGCCGCAACGCGCGCATAAGAAAGGGAGAATATTTGTGACTCAGTGCCGAACGCCCCTCCGATTCCTCGCAGCGCTGCTGCTGCTCACGGGCGCCCGCAGCGTCATGGCGCAAAACGTTGCCACTCCCTATGGCAATGAGGCGTTCGAGCACGATTCGAACATTTTCTACCTGCCTTCGAGCACCCCTGATCCGCAGCCGGACCATGGCGGTCCACGCCGCTCGGATGAGTTTTTCCGTACCATCATCGGCCTCGACGACGCCTATAAGTGGGGGCAGCAGTCGCTGTACGCGACCCTTGAAGGGCGACGGCTGGATTATCTGCATTTCACGTACCTGGATCACTATGAGAATCTGCTGCGCGGAGGGCTCGACTGGAAGCTCGGTGGAGCCCTGGACGGGAATCTCGAGTATCGGCATGAGCGGCGGATGGTGGACTTCGCGGCACTGCTCGGCGCGACGCCGATCCTTGGCGCGGTGCCGGTATTGGGAACCACCCAGTTATTGATTGAAACGGAGAATATCGCCACCGCATCCGCCAACCTGGCCATTACGCCGGTATGGCGCCTGGAAAGCAGCCTGCGAGACCGCAACCTGAACTCACCGCGGCCCGGCGCCCTCAATCTCGACCTGCACGAAGACACCTGGCACGAAGGAATCCGATACCTGGGCGTGGCCAACTTAAGCGCCGGTTTGGAGACCGAGTATCTGTGGGGCAGGTTCAACCACGACTTTGTCGATGCCCAACCGACCTACCATCAGTGGACAACACAGGTCGCGGCCAACTACAAGGTCACCGGGCTGACGACTTTCAGCGGCACGGCAGGCTACACACGGCGCTCCAGTTTTGGCGGCAGTGATGCCAGTGGTTTTACCGGCAGCATCGGGTACCAGCATTTCGTGACGGGTCGCACCGAAATCACGGCTAACCTGAGTCGCGCAGTGAATAGTTACGTCTCGAACGCAGGCAGCGAGGTCGACAGCACGGCGGCGGTTGGCGCGACGTATCACATCACCTACAAGACCTCGATCACCGGCGCTTACGCGTGGACCCAGAACAAGTTTCCGGGCGGCACCGCGTTCGTGGTCGCTGGCGCAGACGGCGCGCTCGTGACGCAGGGCGGCTTAGATCGCACCGATCGGGTGCAGATCGCGACCCTGGAACTGCATTATCAAATGCTGCATTGGCTTGCTGTGCGGGTCTATGGGCGCTATCAAACCCGCAGTTCCAATCTGGCAGAGGTGCAATACAACGCCAACGCGTACGGCATCGAATTGCAGGCACGCCTGCCGCAAAAGGGTGCCGACGGCCGCCGCTAACGCCGCGGCCGGGAGGCCGGGCGCACGCCTGACCTTGATGACCTTCACGTTCCGTGTCTAGCCACCCGCGTCACATCCCCTCGCTCGACGGCCTGCGGGCGTTGAGCTTTCTGCTCGTGTTCGTGGCGCACGCCGGCCTCGAACGTTTCGTGCCGGGCGGTTTCGGCGTGACCATTTTTTTCTTTCTCAGCGGCTATCTCATCACCACATTGATGCGTACCGAATGGGAGAAGAACGGCAGCATCAATTTTGGCCACTTTTGGATGCGACGCGCGCTACGCATCCTGCCGCCGTTCTATCTGGTACTCACCGCCGCTACGGCGTTGACGATCTGGTTGCAAGGCGCGGCGGCGGTGTCGCTTGCCTCGGTCGGTGCACAGGCGCTGCATTATTCGAATTACTGGATCATCTACCACGGCTACGACGGCATACCGGCCGGTACCGGCGTGTATTGGTCGCTCGCTGTCGAAGAGCATTTCTACGTGGTATTCCCGTGGGTGTATTACGGCTTGAAAAAAGCGCATGCCGCACCGCGTACGCAGGCCATCTTTTTTTGGAGCCTGTGCGGCGTGGTGCTGTTGTGGCGCTGTTACCTGGTGATGGGGCTGCAGGTCAGCGAAGACCGTACCTACATGGCCAGCGACACCCGCGTCGATTCGATTTTGTTTGGCTGCGCGCTCGCGGTCTGGCACAACCCGGTGCTCGATCGCACCGCGCTCGACGCCTCCCGCTGGAAATACGCGTATCTGCCGTTGGCCCTATTGGTCCTCGCGGGTTGCGTGGCGATGCGGGGCGAGCTGTTTCGCGAAACCGTGCGCTACACGCTGCAGGGACTCGCTCTCACGGTGGTCTTCATTGCCGCCATTCGTTTCAGCCACTGGCGGGTCTTCGCGCTGCTGAACGTGCGGCTGGCGGCCTTCATCGGACTTTTATCGTACTCGCTTTATCTGCTGCACTACGCGGTGCTGGCCGCGTTTCAGTACCGGCTGCCATGGATTGCGCCGCTGCCGCGTGCGGTCCTTGCCTTGAGCCTGTCGCTCGGGCTGGCGTGGCTCATCTACCTGGGTGTCGAGAAACCTTGCGCACGCCTGCGCAAGCGACTTGCTGATTGATGCAGCAAGGCGCGGCTTATGGGCAGGCGTCCTTGCCTTCCGCACGACACAGATAGTGTCGCTTGGTGTAGTCACCGTAGCCATCCGTCGGGCTGCCGCCGGAGTCCTTGATGAGCACGTTGTCCTTGTTCTGCCAGACGTTCCAGGTCCAACCCAGATATGAAGCGCCGGCCTTGTCGGCCCAGGGCAACAGCTTGGAGACGAACGGTGACCCCTTCGTGCCGGCCTCGTTATGGTCGCCAAACTCCGTGATGATGACCGGATAGCCGGCGTCGAGCACTGCCTGGGTCCAGTTCCAAGCCTGGTTGCCGAATTTGGGTTCCGCGGCCTTGGCGCCGCTCTCACCATTCGGGTAGGCATGCCATACCGCCGCGATCTGCCGCAGGGGGTCATCCGGTTTGTAGGCCACCCACTTGGATAGATCCTGACTCCAGCTCGGTGCACCGATGAGCACGACATTGGTCGCGCCGGTCGTGCGTACGGCGTTGAGCAGGGCTTGCATGCCTGCAACCTGCCATTCGTAGCTAGCCTGATATTTGGCGGCATCGCCGGTGACGTATTGCGTCATTACCCCGCCATCGCGCAGCACGCCCCAGTCGCTCGCGCCCTTCGCGATCCACCAGAAGTAGGGCTCATTGAAAAGTTCGAAGAGCACGTTGGGGCGGTCTTTGAATTCGGTGGCGACCTGGGTCCAGAACGTCAGAGAATTATCCTTGTCGGCCATGGGGTTCTGCGCCAGAGGACAAAAATTCGCGGGCGCGTTCCAGTGCAAATCGATGATGACGTAATAGCCGGCATCGCTCGCGCCCTTGACGGCTCTGCGAACGACCTCCTTGTAATTTCGGCCAGGGTCGGGATCACGCAGACTGCCATCCGCGTTCTTGCATTTGAAGCCGAGCCAGGATGCTTCGTTCAGCGGAATGCGCACCGCATTCATCTGCCAGCGCTTGAGCGAGGACCACGCTGGCGTCGGTTCGCCGGTTGCACCGCCCCACGGATTGTTCGCACTCCAGCCCTGTACGGCGACGAATTCCAGACCCGATACGTTGGCGCCGCGCAGTTGCACCACCTTGCCGTTGCCATCTTCGAGGTGGTTGCCCTGCACGCGTATCGACGGAATGTCGGCTGCTTGCGCGGAATCGATCGCGCAGGCCGCCGGTAGCAGCGCACTGGCTGTGATGCAGGCGGCGAGCACCAGGTACTTGGGATATCGCATGGCGCCGAGTATACGCGAGCACCTAAAGAGAAAAGCCCGGGTAGCTTGCGCCGCCCGGGCTCTCGTCAAATCACATCAAGCCAAGGTTACTGGCAGTTGTTGCCGCCGCTTCCTTTGCAAAGATAGTGCTGCTTGGTATAGGCACCGTAGCCATCCGTCGGCGTACCGCTTGCGTCCTTGATCAGTACGTTGTCGGCGTCCTGCCAAACATCCCACGTCCAGCCCGTGTACGAAGCGCCATGCGCATCCGCCCAGGGCAGCAGGTTCGAGACGAACGGTGAACCCTTGGTGCCGGGTGCGTCGTGATCGCCGAACTCGGAGATGAACACGGGGTAGCCCGCGTTCAAGACGCTGTCCGTCCAGGTGTAGCCGATGCTGCCGAACTTCGGCAGGGCGGCCTGGGGGTCACCCAACGTGCCGGAGTTCGGGTACGCATGCCATACCGCACCAATCTGGTTGAGCGAGTCCTTCGGCTTGTTGGCCACCCACGCTGACAGATCCTGGGCCCAGTTGGTGCCCGCGACGAGCACCACGTTGGTGGCGCCGGTGGCGCGCACGGCGTTCAGCATCTGCTGCATACCGGCAACCTTCCAGGTGTAGTTCGCGGTATAGGCGGCGCCATTGCCGGTGACGTACTGTGTTTCAGTCCCACCCTGCATCAACACCTGCCAGTCGACCTGACCGCCGGCGAGCCAGAACAGGTACGGCTCGTTGAACAACTCGAACATGACATTGGGATAACCCTTGAAGGTACCCGCAATGGAGCTCCAGAAGTTGATCGAGTTATCCGCATCGGCCATGGGATTCTGCGCCAGCGGACAGAAGTTCTTTGGCGCCGTCCAGTGCAGATCGAGTACCACATACAGCCCGGCTGCGGTGGCGTCGGCGACGGTCTTCTTCACCGTGGCCTGGTAGTTATGGCCTGGGTCCGGATTACGCGAGTTGCCCGATCCGTCGACACAGGTGTAGCCGAGCCATGAGGCTTCGTTCAAGGGCACACGAATCACGTTCGAATCCCAGCTCTTGATGGCGCTGTAGTTCGGCGTCTGGCCGCACCACGGATCCGCCACGTTGCAGCTGTTGACCGCCGTGAATTCGAGCGCCGAGACATTCACGCCGCGCAGTTGCAGAACATTGTTGTTCGCATCCACGAAGTGGTCGCCCATGACCTTGACCGCGAGCTTGGAATTACCGTTACCGGCGCTGACCGGGGGAGCCGGAGGGGGCGCGGTGGGAGGAGTCGGCGTCGTGGTTCCGCCGCCCGTTCCCGTGCCTGAGCCGCTGCCGCCGCCGGCGGTGACCGTGCCGCCGCCGACAGTGCCGCCGGAAGTGGGACCGGAACCCTGCGTGCCGCCTGTGGGCGCTGGCGTACCGCCTGCAGTGACCGTGAAGGGGCTGGAGGAGAACACCGCGTGCTTGGCATTCAGCAATACGATCAGGCCGGCCGTCGCGCCGCTTGGTACCGTGACCTGCGCCTGACTGTCGCTGACGATCTTTACAGATGCATTGTGAGCTGCACCGATCCAGGCTTGGTTCACGTCACTGAAGCCCGAGCCCGTAATGGTCACGACACGGCCGATGGCGCCGCTGCTCGGTGTGAACGTCGAGATCGAGGGCTGCACTTGCTGGCCTGTCGTCGGCTTCGGTGTGGAACCGCCGGTGGAAACTGGCGTGGTGACCGGTGGCGGCGTCACGGGCGGCGGGCTGACGGGCTTGCTGCTGATCTGCAGGTTGCCCCAGGAAAACGCGGCATGCTGCGGATTGAGCACCGCGACTTCGCTGCTCATCGCACCCGCGGGAACCATGATCTGCGCTTCGCTATCGCTGAGGACCTTGATGGACACGCCGTGCTGCGAGCCGAGCCACGCTTGATTGAGGCCCGTAAAGCCGGAGCCTTTAAGCGTAACGGTCTGACCCACGCTGACTGTCGTGGGCGAAAAACTGGTGATCGTCGGTTGAGGATAATTCGTGGCAGCGAACGTCGTGGTTGAAATAATCAAGCACGCGCCGAATACCGGAAGGACTGATTGGATAGGAAAACGTCGTAGGCTCATTCGTCATGTCTCGGTGATTGCTGAAAACACGACTCGTTTTAAGCGCGTATGCGCGCAGGTTCAAATGTCGGTCGTGAGCGACGTCAGCCTCACCCGCGTCGCAGATCAGCGACGCAGCCTGGCTCGCGCGCTTTTCAAATGAGACCCAAGCCGCATTTTTGACCTTCGCAGCCTGCGAATTGCGGCAGCGGCGGGTGGTGCGGCGTCGTGCTTGCAGATGTGCAGTGCGGACCTGCAAGACTCGCGCTGAACTGAAATAAAAAAATAATTTTTATTGGCAATTATTTCCGTTGCTGCCGCGACACACGTAATGCTGCTTGGTGTAGGCACCGTAGCCATCGGTCGGTGTACCGCTCGCATCCTTGATCAGTACGTTGTCTGCGTCCTGCCAGACATCCCAGGTCCAGCCGGTATAGGAGGCGCCGTGCGCGTCCGCCCACGGCAGCAGGTTTGAGACGAACGGCGAACTTTTTGTGCCGGCTGCATCGTGGTCGCCGAATTCTGAAATGAACACGGGGTAACCTGCGGTGAGCACGCTGCCCGTCCAGGTGTAGCCGATGCTGCCGAATTTCGGCAGGGCAGCCTGCGGGTCACCCACCGTCGCTGAGTTGGGATACGCATGCCATACCGCAGCGATCTGGTTGAGCGAATCTTTCGGTTTGTTGGCGACCCACGCAGAGAGGTCCTGGGCCCAATTGGTACCGGCGATGAGCACCACATTCGTAGCGCCGGTCGCGCGGACGGCGTCGAGCATCTGCTGCATGCCCGCCACCTTCCAGGTGTAGTTCGCGGTATACGCGGCGCCGTTGCCCGTTACGTATTGTGTTTCGGTGCCGCCATGCATGAGAACCTGCCAATCGACCTGACCGCTCGCAAGCCAGAACAGATACGGCTCATTGAACAGTTCGAACATCACATTCGGGTAGCTCTGGAACATGCTTGCGACGGACGTCCAGAAATCGATCGAGTTGTCCGCGTCAGCCATGGGGTTCTGCGCGAGCGGGCAATAATTCTTCGGCGCACTCCAGTGCAGATCGAGCACCACGTAAAGGCCGGCGGCCGTCGCGTCGCTGACGGTTTTCTGCACCGTCGCCTTGTAGTTGTGCCCCGGATCCGGATTACGCGAGGCGCCCGACCCGTCGACGCAGGTGTAACCAAGCCAAGAGGCCTCGTTGAGCGGCACGCGAATCACATTCGAGTCCCAACTCTTGATGGCGGCGTAATTCGGGGTTTGACCGCACCACGGATCCGATACATTGCAACTGTTCACAGCGGTGAATTCGAGCGCCGAGACATTCACACCGCGCAGTTGCAACACGTTATTGCCGGCATCCACGAAATGGTCGCCCATCACTCTGACGGCCAACTTGGCATTACCGGTGCCCGCACTCTGCGCAGCACCAACCGATACGGTAGCCGTGCTGGGATTGCTCAGCGTGGCGTTCACCGGTGCGGACAAGGCCACGTTGAACGTCTTCCCGTCGGCGTTCGCCGCGATCTTGACGGTGAGACTCTTGGCGGCGGAATCGCCGCTCGCCCAGTTGAGCGTACCACTCGTGCTGGTGTAATCAGTGCCTGCGATGGCGCTGCCATCCGCAGTCGCATAATTCACGACAGCGATACCGGTGGCGCTGCCGGTGCGCTGCACCGACAGGGTTACCGCGTTGCTGGTAGCCGGCACACTCGCGCTGCCGCTCGAAAATTGCAATGTTGCCAGTTGCACGGCGGGCGGGGCGGAAGCGGCCTTGATGGAGATCGTCACCGCGCTCGTGCCGAGCGTTGCGCCGCTGGCGTTTGCTAAACCCACGGAGAAACTTTTGTCACCCGCGCCTTTGGAGGAAACCGGCACGAAGATGCTCTTGGAAGCGGTCTCACCGTCAGCCCATGACAAAGTGCCGTTGACTGCCGTGTAGTCCTTGCCTTGGGTTGCGGTGCCGTCAACGGTGGCGTACTGCACGCTCGCCGTGCCGCTGTTGCTGCCGCCGCGATCGACCATCACCGTGACGTTGCCGGCAGCCGTGGTGGTGGATTCTGAATCGCTCGCGAGGCTGACGATGCTGACCGTTTTTACCGTGGCAGGAGGCGAGGCCGTGCCGGTAGCGGTGGCTGCGGGGGTTGTCGCTGCGGGCGTTGCAGCGGAATCTGCGCTCGAGGCTCCACCGCCGCAGGCACTCAGCACCATCGTGCACAGTAAGGCGCTCAAGCCCGGTGCGTAATATCTTCTTTCCATGAGGCAAATCCTGAATACGGCGTGGCACGTATCCTCGATGGCGCAGCGCAAACGCGCAAATGTCGCCCAGGGGCGACGAGGCAGCTGAGCGCAACGTGAATTGCGTCTCGTGTGCAAAGCGCAACGCTGCGCGCGCTAGGTCGTTGCGGAGCGGCTGCTCGGGGTGAGCAGAGGTTTTTTCTGGGATTCGCTGATGGACATGATGAACAGGCCGGCGACGTTGATGACTTCGCCGACCAACACCCCGATGAGCGCACCGGGTGCGCCGAGGTTCGACATCGCCACCCAACTCGTGGTCAATCCCGCGGCTGCACTTGCGGCTGTGAGCGCAGTCAGACTCCGATAACGCTGTCGCGACAGCAGCAAGAAGACCATCTGGTCCCGCAGTACCATCAACAAGCCCACCGCGTACCATAGGAGCAGCAGGAAATCGCGCTGCTGATCCGGTGGCTTTTTCAGAACGTGGGCGAAGACCCAGTCGCGGAACAGCCAGACGAATGCAAAGTAGCCCAGTGCGCCAACGGCCAGACCGACGGCGATGAGCATCTGCCGGCGCATGACTGCGGGAGCACCGTGATACTGCAGCCAGTTCGAAATGGTAGGCAACATCATGGTGCCGATGCCGGTCGACAGGAGGTTTATGGGTTGAACGAGGATACGGGTCGAGTTGATCGCGGCGACCGCGACGGACCCGAGTTGCTGTGCCACCAAAAAGTTATAGCCCTGACTGAACAGCCAATGGATGGCGGCGCCGCCGGCGGTCCAGGCGCCGAGTGGCGCCAGCTCCATCAGGATGCCCTTGGCGCCGCGGATATTCCAAGGCTCGAAACCCCAGAGCGCGGTCGAGCAAACGAGACCTCCGATCAGGGATGCGAGTGCCATGCCGAGGATGGCGACGAACGCGCTCGCCTCGGTAAGAACCGATAAGTAGGCGAAGACCACCAGCAGCCCACAGTAAACGATGTCGGCCTTGAGAACGGGCTCGGGTCGCCGGTAGGCGAGCAGCACCATGCGAAAGAATTCCCGAAACAGCGCTGCGGTCACGGCAGCGACGCCGGCGAGGACCACGTAAAACACCGGCAAGGTAATCATGTCGGCCAGCCAGGCCATCCACGCCAGCAAAGCGCCGGCGGCGGCGACCATCGGCAGCCATTGTTTCTGGGTTCGATACAGACCGCCGATGAGGTCCGCTCGCCCGCTGGCGTCTGCCGCCGTCATGCGCACGACCATGTGTGATTGCACGAAAGCATTCTGCAGCGAGGTGACCAGGATGATGACCGTCGCAGTCAGCACGTAGTAGCCGTATTGAGCATCGCCGGTATGACGTATCAGGATCAGACCGACAATGAGGTTGGCGGCAGATAGCAGCCCTTGCATGATGATGGCGCTGCCGAAGCGGCGTGCGAAGGCGCCGTGCTTGAGCAGACTCTTCACGAGCGCTCCCGCTCGGTGCGCACCCACTGCGTGGTGCGACCCCGGGTCACCAGCACAATGACCTTCCAGATCACAAACAGCGGGGCATAGGCGAGATCGACGAGCCCGCGCCAGCCGATCTTGCTCAACTGCCAGCCGCGCAGGACATAGACGCAGAGCGCCGCGATGCAGGCCAGTGCCGCGATCAACGCGGGCATGGTCGCATCGAGCCAGTGGCTCGCCAGCAGCGCCGCCATGAAGAACACCACGACGTTGAGCGCGACGAAGCTGAGCGGCAGCACCAACAAGTCGAGCGCCAAATCCAGGCAGACGCGCGAACGGCGGTGCAGGGCGGCCGACAGCAGCGGCGGAACGCGGTTGCGGATGAGCTCGAAGCGCCCCTGTTCCCAACGCTGACGCTGCTTGCCGGCGTTTTGCGAGTTCGACACCATCTCGCCGTATACCTGTGCCTCGTCGCAATAATGCACCCGCGCGCCGGCCAGGCCCAAGTCGATACCGTATTCGATGTCTTCGGTCAGCGAAAAGGCACGATAGGGCAGGAGCTCGAGCATGCCATGCGTGACGCACCAGCCGTTGCCGCGAATGCCGCAGGAAACGCGCAGATGCTCACGCGCACGTGAACGCACGCGGTGGAATGCGCCCAGTGCAATGGCGATCAGCCGGGTTCGCCAGGAGTCGTGCGGATTGAGCACCGCATAGTCGACCTGGACGGCGTGTGCGCCCTGGTCCAGGCGCGCGGCGATCGCCTCGAGAAAATTGCCTGACACGACCGAATCCGCATCGACGACCACCACCGCGCTCGCCCAGGCCTCAGATCGGCTCCGCTCGAATGCAAAATTGAGTGCATAGCCTTTGCCGCGCAGGTGCTCGTCACGTCGCTCCAGCACGATCGCGCCGCCGGTCGCGGCCACCACGGCAGTGGCGTCCGTGCAATTGTCCGCCACGACGATGATACGAAACAGTGCGCGCGGCCACTCGACCCGCTGCAGGCTTTCGAGCGTGCGAACGATACCGGTGGCTTCATTATGCGCAGGAACGATGACGTCGAATTTACGCGCGCTGGTACGCAACGGCGCAGCGGGTCGCGCGGACAGCAGGGTCAGCAGCAACAGGTAGGCGCTCGCCAGAATTGCCGGTATGCCAATCAAGCAAAGGCCTGCCCACGCTCCGACGAGGATGCCGGTCATGTCAATTCGCGCGCGTGTGGGTGCGAATCCAGAAAGGGTGGTTGCGCAGACTCTGCAGGAGCTCACGGCGTGCGCGGAACACACACCACAACAACAAAACGAGCGCAGTCCAGTTAAAGACGCTGCTCAAGGGTGCGGCGAAGGCGAGAAAGACCCCGAGCACCATGAACGTCAACAGGCGCGCGACGCCGATGTGATAGTCGATGGGCCAGCCCTTGCCGACCAGCCGGTAAAGGTAATAGGGCATCCAACGCGTCAGCGCATGCGCCGCGAGCGCCATGGCGCCGATGGCGGTGATCGGCACGAGCAGCGCGAAGGCTGCAGTGCGGGCAATCTGCAGCACGATATACATCCAGATGCGGTTCTGCTTGTGCGAGCGATTGTAAAAGGCAAACCAGGCATACGTTCCCACCAACGCACCGGTCCACAAGGCAGCGTCGCTCCAGGTAGGCAGATCGGGCGCGCGCAGAATGAACAGCCCGGCGGCACCCGCCACAGCGCTCCAGATCCACGGCTGCCAGCGCGGGGTCGCGACCGGGCTCTCGTGAAAGGCTCGCGTCAGGGTAGGGGCATGCTCAAAGCGCGCCGCAATCCGGTCATTGTCGACGTAGCCGGCTTCGTACATGGCCCAGAACGACATCAGCAGGAACATCAGTCCCACGACATGACTGGCGTAGTGCGGCGCCAGCGCGATGCTGGTGAGCACCCAGAGCAGATAATCCTCCTGCAGTATCGCGCGCCGCAGGTAATGCTCGCCCGGCCGCTTGATCCAGGCGATGTACTGACCGGGAAAATAAATGCCGGCAAATGCCGGCCTGTAGCGCGCCGCCGGCCATTGCGTGAGCGCGCCCCGGCCACAGGCGCGAAGCAGCGACAGATCGTTGAGGGAGTCCGTCACCAGCAATGCCCGCCGCACCGTGGCTTCGCCGAGCGTCGCCAGGGCGGCGGCGAGTTTGCCGCGGCGCCGGTCGAGCGTCGTCGTGCAGCGGCACGAAATGATTTGCGCATCGGCCAACCCCAGCGCGGCCAGCAGGGGCGTGACGATCGGCGTGAAGCCCACGGTCATGATCACCGGCAGAGTGGTGCGGCGTTTGAGTGCCAGCATCAGGTCGGTATTGACGTGCGCGGCCGCCAAAGCGGGCACGGCCGCCAGCCAGCGCGCCTTCGTCCAGGGAAACAGCAGGCGGATCGCTTGCACGCGCCAGACGTCGCGCGTGTCGTCGCCGCCGCTCAACCGCCACGGCTTCAAAATGTCCATGAACCGCAGGAACAGCATCGCCAGCAGCCCGGGCTTTGCCAGATCGATGAAGTCTTCGGTGGAATTGCGCAGATACAGCGTCTCATCGAGGTCGATGAGGACGGGGCCTTCGTGATCCTGCACCATCGCGAGCGCGAGTTCCGGTGATGTCTCGAAACTTCGCGGATCATTCGCGTCCGCTGCCGACGCGCTCATTTCAGCATCGGTAAAGAGACCCTCCTGAGAGGCTGCAGCGTAGGGCATACCATTGGCCATTTAGAATGTGTTGATGACCCCGCCCAGGATCTGCGAGCGAGTCGGTGCGAGGCGGCGCAACATGTCTTTCATGTCGGCATGGCGGGTTTCATTGGTGCGGCTGACGAGCAAGGCGCGCCCCGCCATCTTGGCGAGTGACAACCCATCTGAATACTGGTTGATGGGCGGCGTATCGATGATGATGAATTCCTGATCGATGCTCCAGTCCGAAAAAAGGCGATCGCCGCGGCCACCCGACAGCAATTCGAGCGGATTGGAAACCGGCGGTCCGGCCGTCAGCAACGACAGATGCGGATAGCGCTCCACGCCGACGGTGCGCGGTCTCTGATTGGTGCTCAGGGCCTGCGACAGGCCCCAATCGTTCGGCGCATTGAAAAGTCGATGCTGATTCGGATTACGCAGGTCACCGTCCACGAGCAACGTGCGCCGGCCCAGCTGCGCGAACGCGACGGCGAGTTCAGCGCTCAACTGCGAGCGGCCTTCCTGATGAGACGGGCTGATCACGGCAATGATGGCGGAAGAGCCCGCCGTGTTGGTGAGCAGCATGAGCTCAGTGCGCAGCGCACGTAAACGCTCCGCGTGCTCGCTGTCCGGATCGTGGACGATGATGAGACTCGAGCTCGGCTCGACGAATTCCGTGTTCTTCAAGGCCACGATGCGAGTGCCGGCCTGACGGCGCAGCGCGGATTCGATGATGCCGGGGCCGCGGGTCGAGTCTGCCTGAACGATGCCGTCGGCGACGAATTCGACGTCTTCGCGCGATGCCAACCCGACGTGCACGGCGGCCTCGGCAAAGGTGGTCTGCATGGTGTTGCGCGCCTGCATGACGTTCGCGACGTCGCCCGGCGACATCCCGCAATATTCGATCAGGCCATCTTTGATCAGTTCTTCGAGTCCGGAAGGTTCGGTCTCGGTGGGCACCGTTTTCATCATGATTGCTCAGCCAGTTCGGGAACCCGCGAAAATTGCATCAGTACCGGGACACCCAGCGTTTTCTCGAGATCGTCCCGGCAGCGCAGGCGCCGGTTCAGCAACAGTTCATACAGGAAGGGCAGGCCGATGCCGACACCCAAGGCCGCCACGATGGCGCCCAGGAGCAGCTTGAGCTTGTTCGGCTTGCTGGCCCGTACCGGCGGCGTCGCGCGGCTGACCACGTTCACGTTCGTATAGTCACCGGCGGACGCGAACATCATCTGGTCGTAGCCGCCCAGCGCTTTCTTGTACACCGCCTGCGCGGATTCGAGTTCCAGCATGAGTTTGCCGCCTTCACCCTGAATGTCGCGCAGCTTGAGCACCTTGAGACGCTGCTCCTCGACGGCCTTGCCGTATTTCTCTTCCAGCGACTTGGCCCGCTGCAGTTGGGTCACGTTGTTCTCACTCAACTTGGCAACCTCGGCATTCAGCGATTGCTGAATGATCGCAATCTTCGAGTTCACTTCGACCAGCTTCGGATGCTGCGCTCCGTAGATTGCGCCCAATTGCGATTTCTGAGCCTGAAGAGTACGAAGTTCCGACTGCAATTGCTGCACTTGGTTCGAGTTTATTGCCTCATCGGTGGAAGAACGACTGCCCGCAAGCTTCGACTCCAGGGAACGGCGCTCGTTCTGCGCATCCAAAAGATGAGTTTCGAGATTGGTCAAAGCCTGAGTTTCGGTGTCAGGATTCTCTGCATCCGTCGTGGCAGCGATATCGGTGATTCCGCGTTGCTGGCGGAACTGTGCAATCTTTTCCTGGGCGGATGCGACCTTGGCGCGCAGCTCCTCCATTTGTTCGCGGTAGTGCCGGGCGCGCTCACCCGCCGGCACGTTGAGGCGGCTGCGCTCCTGTTCCAGATAGATGTCGGTAACCGTGTTGGCGATATTCGCCGCCTTCACTGCGTTGTCAGCCGAGGCATTGATATAGAGAAGCTGGCCACCGCGGCCTGTGTCGACCTGCAACGCATTGACGAGATTGCGCGCTGCATAGTCGCGCAGACCGCTCGCGTCGCCGCGATAACCGGAGATGAACTTCTTATCCTCGGTGAGGTGCAATCTATCGACGACCGGCAGGAGAATCGAGGGGCCTTGCATCAATTCAGTCTGCGTCGCCACGTAATTGGTCAGCAGGTTGACCGGAAACTCCTGCCCCGCGAGCACGTCCTTCTGATTCGTGTCCACAATCAGCACCGCCATGGCGGTAAAGGTCTTGGGCAGCAGTTTGATAACCACTGCAGCGAGTGCGGTGAGCACCAAAAATATGATCAAAGACTGCTTCCAGTAAGCCCGAACGATAGACAGGACTTGCAAAATGGAGAAGCCGCCTTGCACGTCGTCATCCGGCTCGTCGCGCTTGATGTAGGGCGTGGGCGCCTGCGGCGAAACCGTCACGGGCACTGGGAGGGGCAAGTGGTGAGGGCGATTAATACGCATTAGAACAGGCTTTCCTTGACTCGAATAACATCGTCGGCCTCGATGGGGTCATAGGGCTTTGGATGAATGACCTCATACTTGCCGTCCTTGGTGGGTCGTTTGATTTCGATGCGGCGTTCGCTGCCTCGGATGGTGACACCGCCAGCGCGCGCGATGGCCTGAATGACGGTCAAGCCGGGCTCCAAACGATACATGTTTGGTTGGGCTACTTCGCCGTAGATGTAGTATTGATCCGCACGCGGCACGAAAACCGTATCACCGCCCTGCAGACTCACCGTCGATACCGTGCCTTTGCCCGCTGACAGACCTTTCAAATCGAGCGGCGTGCGCGTGACCTGGCCTTGCGCGTCGGTGCGTTGTACGTAGGCCGTATCGGCGCCTTTTTCCGTGACGCCACCCGCCTGCGCCAACAAATCGGCGATGCTCGAATTCGGGTCAATGACGTAGCGGCCCGGCGTACGTACTTCGCCCAGGATCACGACGCGCTGAGTCCGTGACTGCGTGATCGTCAGGGTGACGTGCGGATCGACCAGGTACTGTCCCTTCTTGAGCGCTGCTGCAACGCGCGCGCCCGCTTCGACCGCTGATAAACCCGCAACCTGTACGTGACCTGCCAGAGGTATGTTGATGGTGCCGTCTTCCGCCACGTATTCGGTGGAACTCATGTCGGGTTCACCGTAGACGGCGATCGCAACCGAGTCGCCCGGACCCAGCACAGCCAGACGTTTGGCGTCATTCGGGATCGGCGATGCAGGTGCGGGAGCGGCCGCGTCGGTCCGGACGGGGGGCGCCGCGTAGGCCGCGGGCATGGCTGACAACGTGCTGAGCAGCGCCGTCAACAGCAGGCCGGCGGCCGGCCGACAGCGTCGGCTGAGGGCCGTAAAAAACTGATTTATCGCGTTATTTTTGTGCACCATAAGCCTGAGAAGTATACGTGAGCCGGTATCGCTTGCGCAGCGCAGGTCGCGCGTTTGAGATGCGGGTCGCAACTGCAGGGCTTTTGCTGGTCACGCCGCAAGACGCGCCCGCGCCCGCTCGGTTTGCGCCAGCAGCAGACTGCGGGTCAACGACGTGGTCGCGAGCGTCATGATGACGAAGTCCACGCTCAAGACCGAAAACCAATGCGTTTCGGACATGTCGGCGATGAAGCCACGGAACAACAAGGTGAGGTACAGGCCGGCCTGGTATCGGTCCAGGCGCAGGAGCGTCAACGCTTGGCGCACATAATTGGCGAAGTACAGCAAGAGTACGACGCCGCCGACCAGACCCAGGTCGTTGACTACATCGAGGTAGCCGTTGTGGCCCTCGGTGGGATAAAAAAACAAGCGGCTCACCATCTCATAGGATGGCGAGGTGGGATACGGCCCCACCCAGTAAGCGCCGTAGCCAGTGCCCAGCCACGGTCGCAGGCGAATGTGCAGGTTCAGGATGTACCAGATGTCGGTTCGGCCCGTGAAAGTCAGGTCCTTTCCGGTGATCAGGGTGATCGGTGCGAGCAATGCGTCCAGGCCGGGCACGAGATGCAGCACTGCGCATGCATAGAGCAAGATCAAAGCTGCAAAAGAACCGACGAAATAGGGCAGATAGCGGCGCAGGGAACCTGGCGAGCGCAGCAATATCAGCATGAACATCATGGCGAAGAGCGTGGCCATGAGGGAAGTTGAACTGCGCGACAGCACCAGACAGCTGCCCGACAGGGCCATGCCCGCCAGCGCATAAATGCGGGAGGTCTCCTTGGACATCCAGGCATGCAACCACAGCAAAAAAGCAGCACTCGCCAGGGACCCGAAAATATTCTTGCCGGTGGTGATGCCGTGCCACGCGTTCATGAGTTCCGGATGGCCTTCGCGATGGTGAATGGCGAGGTCCGGATAGGTATAACAAAAAATCGTCGATGCGATCAGGATCAGGGTCAGGAGCGTGCGCATCATCTGCTGGAACCGATGTGGCTGCCATGCGACCAGGGTAAAGCCGATACACACCGCCAACATGATGTAGACGCGGTTCAAACGCCGCAGAGTCACGCCGACATCGATGGACCAGAATACGCTCAAGGTGGCGAGCACGACGAATGCCAGCAACCAGGGATTGAGCTTCTTGATGAACGCGATGGCCTTGCTGCTGTTGCGTATCAGCAGATACAGACTCCCACTGAGCAATACCAGCCAGATGACCTTGCTCATCAGGTCTGCGCCGGTAGGCATGTCATTCGTTTCGGCATACTCGAGGCCTTGCGGCACGACCATGATGAGAATGAGCAGCGAGACGAGCAGCGAGGGGAGGAAGGCGCCGCGTCTACTGGCTTCCCATCGTTTGAGACGCGCCGGCAGAGGCACAGGAGAACCGGACGGCGGCCCCGGCGCGACCGCGGGCGGCGGGGGCGGCGTCTGCCGCGCGAGACGGCGATTGCTATGTACGTTCAATTAAGGCACCGGCCTCGTTGCGAAAGTTTGCGACGTGCCATTAGCGCGATAACCGCACGGTTTTCTGGCGTCCGCGCGGCTACTATGCGACATCGCGCCACGTGAATTGCGCAATGTTGCCGTAAATTGTTTCAAGACGATGAGAACGCCCGCAAGAAAACCAAAGAAAGTCCTTCTGCTCAGCGGCTTTCGCATCTTTCCCAGCAACACCGGGGGACACGTGCACTCGAGCGGCATCGCCCGCTCCCTGGCGCGCCTCGGGTTTCCGGTGACGATATACAGTCTAGCCGGTCGCCAGGGTGATTACAGCGTCTCCACGTTGTTTAAGCCCTCATACCGCATCGAGCAGATCGAACCAAACCTGGTCGAAGAAACGAATCTTGGGCTGGGTTACGGCATTCTGCAGACCCTGATGCGGCGTCTGGACTATCCGCGTGCATGGCAACATTGGCTGCTGCGAAAAGGTTTTGTCCCGACACGTTTGAAACGTGCGCTCGAGGATGCGGAGATCATCGTCAGTGATATGCCGTGGTGTCCGAAAGTACCGGGTCCGTGGGCGTCCAAGCCCTGGTTCATGGTGAGTCACAATCTCGAGTACCGGCTGCTCGAGCAGGCAAGCGGCAAGCATCAAAGCTATGCCGCGTGGATGGAACGCATCGAGGCCGCTGCACCGGCTTCATATACGGATATTTTTCCGTGCGCCGAGAGCGACCTCGCCTTCTTCCGCGCACATGACTCACAAAGCGCGCTGCGGCTGCCCATGATCCGCTGTGGCGTCGATCCCGACGCGTATCGCACGGCGCCAGGGACGCGCGAGCGCATACGCGGTGAACTCGGCCTCAGCGACAACGACTATCTCGTGGTATTCAGCGGCAGCCGTTATGCCCCGAACGTCGAAGCGTTGGCTGCGCTGCGCGACTATTGCCGCGCTGAGCAAGATTTCCTGAAAAATGCGCGCGTTTTCTTCCTCGCGCTAGGCTCGATGGCCGAGACGCCCAGTCGCGACGGCGCGCTGATCGTCACTGGCCGGGTGCCGGATGTGAATCCGTATTTCGCCGCGGCTGATGCGGGACTCAACCCGATCACGCGTGGTTCGGGAGCCAACGTCAAGTTGTTCGAGTATCTGGCGACGCGCCTGCCCGTCATCTCGACGGCTTTTGGGGTCCGCGGCACTGATCTGCTGCCGGAGCGGGATTATCTCAACTACGAAGGCGCGGCCCTGGGCGCGGCGCTGCGTACCCTGATTGCTACGAGCAAAACTGACTGGCGCGCCTTTGCCGCTGACGTGTGGGAGCGGCATCGCCATAGTTGCGATATCCAGGAAATCGTTCGCAGTGCGGTCAGCATGCGGCCTGAGTTCGAGACCGGCGTTGCATGAGGGCACGTCGCACCAGGCGCTGCATGGGCATTTCGAATCCCGCGTAAGTCCAGTGCGAGACCCACAGCGTCAGCACGATGAACGCGAGGAAGAACCAGGCACTGTAGACGGGCACCGCGATCCCGATCAACGTACAGACCAGCACCGTGGTGATCTGGATAGGCACGTGCAGCAGATAGCTCGCGTAGGTCATGTTGCCTGCCGGCACCAGGATACGCTCGGTCCAGGGTGTCGCCGGGATGCATTCGACCGCCAGGAAAATCAGGCTGGGCGTGAACAGCATCAGGAAATATTTAGCCTTGATGGAGAAGATGACGGTCAACACCGGCAGCACCAACACCAGCAAGGCCGCGCCTGCGATGACTGCGCGCGTCATGTGGGCATGGCGTTTGATACGCGCATAGGCCACCGCAGTCAGGCAGCCGGCGTAGAAGTACATCAGGCAGGGAAATACCGGATGCTCCGATAGCTTGCTCAGCTGCACCAGTGCGGCGGCGCAGCAGACCGCGGCGAGGAACAGCACGCTGCCAGAGATGAACCGCAGCGACAGGAAGAAGAAGGCGTACACCAAGACCTCGACAGAGATGCTCCAGATGGGCCCATTGAAGGAGTCGCCCGCCTGCAAGCCCCAGTTGCTGGCCATGAACAACTGCAGCACGAAATGGTACAGGTCGTTGTTCGGGTAGATAAAATACGTACCGAAATGCGCCAGGTAGCACAGCTCGGCAGCGGCGACGAACAGCAAGGTCGCGATGTGCAGCGGATAGAGGCGCGACAGCCGCAGGACGAAGAACACGTAGCCTTCGAGCCGGGCGGCGGCAATCTGGCTGCCATATTTCCAGAAAAAGATGAAGCCGCTGATGCACCAGAATATTTGCACCCCATAGAAGCCGTTCACGTAGAAAAGCTCGAGGGCGCGGTAAAACGGCTGGTGTGCCGCATCGAAATTGACCAATTGCGTGCCGGTGAACGCGAAATGCTTGTAATGGAAAACGAGCACCGCAATGGAACTCAAGATTCGCAGCAGTTCGATGCCCAGCAATTTGTGGTCGTCTGCGCCGGAACGCGAAGTCACGGATGTAGAACCTCTGGTGGGTCTGTTTGGGGGGTAGCCACCGTGAGGTCCGCACTCTACCGGAAGGCGGATGTGAAATCTGCGGAGCGCCGCTGACATTATGGTATCCGGGGCCTGCGCCGGTGGCAGCGCGCACAAGTGTGACCGATTACACGTCTGCCCATCCTCCGGCACGAAGTCAGCAGGTATAATCGGGGTCATGATCCTCGATCCTAATGGCGATTTTCGCCGCAACTACAACCGCCGGAGTTTCATGTTTTCGCATGAGCTGGCCGGCAATCCGTTGTTCGATCTGTCGAACCTCAAGGAGCTGGCGCGGCGGCTCGCCGGCGATCGCGATACTTATTGGTCCAATGGCGGCGTGAAGGTCTCGAACGACTGGACCGAGGGCACTCAAAACCGGCTGTCATTGCAGGACACGATCGACGGCATCGAGCACAACAATTCCATCGTCATCCTGAAACACACGGAACAGGATCCCGTTTATGCCCCGGTGCTGCAGAAAACGCTTGCTGCCATGATCGAATGCGCGGGCGAAGCCATGCGCGACGACGTGACCATCGGTGAAGTGCTGATCCTGGTGAGCTCCCCCAACCGGATCACGCCGTATCACATGGACGCCGAGGTGAACTTTCTGTTGCAGATTCGCGGCGACAAGAATTTCTACGTGTTCGACCAGAACGATCGCGAACTCGTGACCGACCGCGAGCTCGAGGCGTTTTACGCCGTGAGTGCCAATATCGCCAACTATCGGCCGGAGTGGCAGTCAAAGGCGAATAGCTATGATCTGCGCGCAGGCTCAGGTGTGCACATCCCGGTGACGGCGCCGCATTGGGTCCAAAACAGCAACAACGTTTCCGTGGCGCTGAGTGTGAATTACGAGCTGAAGTCGACCGAGCGACTGCTGAAATTGCATCGCTTCAACCACAAGTTGCGCAAGCTCGGTGTGGTACCGACGCCGCCGCGCCGCTCCGCCTGGCGCGATGAGATAAAGCTTGCCGCAGCGAGCGGCATCGGCGCAGTGCGCTCGCTCACGCGGCGCGAGCCTGCACGCGGTTACGAAGTCTGGAAGCCGCAGCCTTAGAGGCTTGCCGTAAGGCTCGCCGTAAGGCTAGCGCCCGAGCGCCCGCCGGAGGCGCTCTGAAAATGGCGCGGTCAGCGTCCGCGGCGCGAGCCAGAGGCAAAACAGCGGATAGAGTGCCATGCCGCTTGCGATGGCGACCGCCAGTAGCGCGGCGGGCGTCAAAACCGGCGCCAGCAACAGTTCGATCAGCCAAACCACCGCTCCCATCAGCAACGCGGCCACGAATAGCGGCAGTTGCGCGCGCAGCACGAGCCTGATGGGTATGCCGCACTGTTTACGGGCGAAATACAGCGGAATCGGCGAGGTCGCGAGCGGTCGGAAGGCGATGGCGGCGGTGGCCGCGTTGAGGCCCCAGGGCGCAAACAACGCCGTTACGATGACGACGCTGACGGTCTGCACGGTCGAATTGATCGCCACGGATGCCTGCTTGTTCAGGCCCAGCAGTGCCGCGCTGAGCGCGTAGTGCGTGGCGAAGGGCATGGCGCCGAGCAGCATGAACTGCGCGACATGCACGCCGCCCGCCCAGCGTGCATCGAGCCAGACCACGAACAAGACCGGCATCACAGCAGCACCGCCGACGGCTACTGGAAAACACAGCATTCCCATGCGGCCCAGCAGTCGCGCGACGGCGTCGTTCAGACCGGCGCTGTGCGGCGCGTGTTCGCGCATCGTGACCCGCGCCACCGCGAAGTTGGGACTCAAGGTCAGTACCAGCAGTATTTCGTGGATGCGGGTGGCAAGACTGAACAGGCCCAGTTCGGCCGCCCCCAGGAACAGTCCCAGTATGAAACGCGGTATCTGCGAACTGCTCCACGCCATGAATTGCGACAGCAGCATCGGTCCCGCATAGCGCCACAATTCGACGAAGTGCGGTCGGGAAAAACCCAGCTGGAACCTGATCGGCACCAACCGCCAGAGTACGCCCACGTTCAGCAACCGTTGGGTCACGGCCTGCCATACCAGGGCCCATACGCCAAAACCTCGGAGCGTGAGGATCAGCCCGAGCGTACCGCTCAGGAGGACGCTGACGAGTACGCGCAATGCCAGCGGTTTGAACTGCATGGCGCGACGGCTGTACGCGTTCGGCGCCGTCGCAAGCGCGGACACCAGCGGCATGACCGCCATGCAGCGCATGATGGGGACGAGATCCGGTTCGCCGAACAGTTGCGCGATCAGGGGTGCGGTGACCACGAGCACCAGCCCCAGGGTGATGGAAAAAGCGGCGTTTGCCGTGGTCATTGTGGCGTAATGACGGTCATCGATAGCCCGTATCGAAATCAAGGCATCGGTCGAAGCAACCTCGAGCACGAACTCACAGAAGCCCACGAATATCATCACCAGCGTAATCAGTCCGAAGGCCTTCGGGCCCAGCAGCGGCGCCTGAATCGCGAACAGCAGCAGGCCGAATCCTTGCGCGAACAGGTTTTGCGTCGTCATCCACACCGCCGGCGATAGGGTGGGAAGACGCGGCGTGAAGCGCATCAGCGATTCCAGACCGCAAAACGCGCGTACGGCGCGAGAGAGGCGTCGGCGGCGAGCAGGGGCGAATCTTCGCCGAGTAATGCCGCGCGAAAAAATGCCCGGGAATAGTTCCTGATGAGACTGGCAATCCCGCGGCTGCGCCAGGCCGACCCGAGCAGCATGCGCCCGATGCGTCGCCGCAGTGCCTCGTCGGTGAAATCGGCATGCCGTGCGTTTGCGACTTCGATGCGACAACCGCCGTTGCGCGTCAAGTTGTGTGCCGATTGCGCATAGTCTTTGAAATCCAGTTCCGCCTCATAGCGGATTTCCGGCCGCGCGTCAGACAAGGCCTGTTGCGATGGTATGAGCAGTCGTTCGCCGATGAAAAGATAAGGGCAGGCTACCCCATGCTCGAGCGCCGCACCCCAATGCCGACCATCCAGGTTGATCACGCCCGCGATGGCTGGATCGAGTCGCGATGCTTCGGCAGCGATGGCGCCGCCAAACGAAAATCCCAATAGGCCGATCTGTTCGAGGGCCAGGCGACCTTCAAGTGCCGTGCCGGCGAGGGCGCCGTGTTGCTGGCGCAGCGCGCCGAGGAGCGCAGCGGCATCGGCTGCGCGTGCCTGTAATCGGGCCTCGACTCGCGTCACCGTACGCGCATGAGCAGCTGTAGAGGTGTGATCCCATGCAGCATCGTCGGGCGAGGGCCGGTAGGTGACGGCCAATACGGCAAAGCCCTGGCACGCCAGGTAGCAGATCAAATCGAAGTTATCGACATGCGTACCGGGCCAGCCAGGGTAGTACAGAACAACCGGGAACGGCGTTTCGGTCGCCGCTGGATTTAAGTGAAAGACGCCCACATCGAGGCGATCGCTATCCCCGGGCCGCGCTGCGGCCGTGTTGCGCGCGGTCGGATACCACGTCCGGACTCGGGCGCCGGCGCAGGTAAACTCCATCTTGCCCACGCCGAACGCATCGCAGGGCGAACGCAAATCACTCGCCAAACGGCTCGCCGTTCGGCTCACGAACTCTTGCGGCTGGGGTCCGTCTCGAGTTCAGCAGCGATATGCTGCGCCATTTGGTTGGCGCCGCGCTCTTGGAACATCGTGAAGTGATTGCCGTCCACCATGGACAACGCGATGCCGCCGGCTGCGAACGGTGCCCAACCGGCATTGCGATCGAAAAACAGGCCGGTGGGTTCCTGTCGGCTGCGCAGTAATGTCACGCGTCCCGGGTAGGGCTTCGGCTCGTATCGTGCCGTCAGCTCCTGCAGATAGCCCAGCAACCACTGGTCGTAAGTCTCCGGGGTCGCGAGTACGTCGAGCACGCGCGGCTCCTCGGGCTGGTCACGACGCATGAGCCTGGCCAGATTTTTATAGGTCTCACGATTCGTCACGAAGGCGGCGAAAGTTTTCTCACCCGAGAGCACCCTTTGCAAATCCTGGTACAGAAGCTGGAGGCGCATGGTCCGTTCACCGATGAAGCCGCGCAGCCGCGACTGTCGTTCGAAGTAGCGCGGCACCCAGGAATCGATCAGAAAGAGACGCGTCACCTCATGACCTGCACCATTCAGCTGTCGCGCAATCTCGAAAGCGAGGGCGCCCGCCACGCACCAGCCGAGCAAGTCATAGGGACCTTCGGGCTGCACGCGGCGTATGAGTTCGACGTAGCGCGTCGCCAGCTCCTCGAGGCTTTGGGGCAGATCGAGGTTCTTGGCAGACGGGTCGAACAGCTGCAGCGAATACATCGGCTGCTCAGGTCCCAAGGCCTTGGCGACGCCATAATAAATGCCCGTATTGTTGATGGCGATCAGCGGACGCATCGAGCCATGCGGCTGAATTTTCACGACTTGCCGGAAATCGAATTCGCGCAAATCGTTTTGTGAAAGCAATTTGGCAAATTCATGCAAGGTCGGCGCCAGAAACATGGCGGCAAGCTTGATGCGGCGGCCGAATTCGCGTTCGACCACCGTCAACATGCGGGCGGCGAGCAACGAATGACCGCCTAGTTCGAAGAAATTGGCGTGCGCGTCGACCGTATCCACGTTCAGCATCGTTTTCCAAATGGCCGCCAGCCGCTCCTCGTATTCGCCGCTCGGCCGGGTCGGATCCGTGCCGGGCCGTGAGCTCTCACGGGCCATGGCCAGAGCGCGCCGGTCGGTCTGGCCGGTTGCTGTGGTGGGCAGCGAGTCGCGCACGAGGATCGCAGCGGGTACCAGATATTCAGGCAATGAATGCTGCAGCGATTGCCGTAATTGCGATGTCCAGACGCTTATGTCGTCGGTATGGCCACCGGCGCGCGGCACCACATAGGCGACGATCAGGCTCTCGTTCTTCTCCACATGGTTGACCACCGCCGCGCGTGCCACCTCCGGGTGACGCTCGAGCACGCTCTCGACGGCGAGCGGATCGATCACCCGGCCGGCATGGGTAAAGCGATCGTCCTTGCGGCCCAGATACTCGATCTGGCCCGTTTCGAGCAGGCGCACTTTGTCGCCGGTGCGAAACCACTTCGTGCCGCCCAGCGTGACGAAAACGTCGGTGCGCGGACTGTCGGTCAAGCCGTCGCCGGCAATGGCGAGTTCACCCACCGCGCCGACGACTGCCACGTGTTCGGCGCTGTCGAGCACGGCAAATTCCGTGTTGGCAATGGGGTCGCCCAAGGTGAGCAGGCCTTGCTTCGGGACATGGCGTTGCACTGACGACCAGATGCTCGCTTCCGCATGACCATATAGCGACCAGAGTTCGCCGCCGATAGCGGACAGGCGGTCGCTCAACGAGGCCGGCATTTCCAGTCCCGGACATAGCATCTTCAACGCGGGGTAACCGATCCAACCGGACTCCAGCAACCTGCTCCAGATTTGCGGGCCCGCAAACATGAGCGTCGCGCCGGAGCGTTGCAGAAGATGCAGCAGACTGCGGCCCTCATCCCGCTCGCGGTCGAGCGCCAATACCAGACGGGCGCCGGTGAGCAGCGGCAGAAAAATCTCAAAGACCGAGCGCTCCATGGTGAGCGGCGACCGCGCGACCACCACGTCCCTTTCGGTCACACCGGGCCGCTTGGCCAGGGAATAAATCATGTTGGCCAGGTTGCGATGCGACATCGCCACCAAGTATTGCGCGTCGGCGCTGCCGCCTGCGAATACCAGGCAGGCCGCTGAGTCCGCATCAGGTATGTGACCTGAGGTGAAGTCGCCGCCGGCAAATGACAGCGCTTCTTCGATATGGATCAGCAATATGCGTGTATCGGGCACCACGAAGGTATGCGGGTGCTGGCCGATGATGGCCGTCAGTCCAGCCTCCGCCACTAATTCCGCGCGACGCTGCGGCGGCTCGGCCGGATCGAGCGGCACGTAAGTCGCGCCCGCCTTCAGAATGCCCAGCAGGCAAATGGGCAATTCGACCGACGGCTCCAGGCACACACCGACGCGTGAATAAGGCGTGATGCCGCGCTTGCGTAAATAAGCTGCGAACCGGTTGCTCGCCGCGGCCAGCTCGCCGTACCGAATCTGGCGGTCGCGGCCGACGACGGCGACGGCATCCGGCGCACGCTGCGCCTGCGCCTCGAACAGCTTGGAGAGGGTCAGATCGCGCGGATACAACGTCCGCGTGCTGTTCAACTTGCCGAGTAACAGGCGCGCTTCACCGGGGCTCGCCAGCGGCAATTCGGAAAGGCGACGATCGACCGCGCTCACGACCCCTTCGAGCATGCTCTGGAAGTAGCCGAGCAACCGTTCAGCGGTGCTGCCCTCGAATTGGTCAGTATTGTATTGGCAGGAGAAGCGCCAACCATCTGGGCGCTCGACCATGAAGAAGTTCAGATCGTAAATCGCACCGGCGGGCAGGGAGGGCAGATCGGTCAGTTCGAATTCGGCGTAGGCCACATTCTTGATAAAAGTTTTCTGAAAGATGAAATTGACCGAGATCGGCGCGTGGTTGGCGCTGCTCCGCTCGCCCTTGACCATGCCGAGCAAACGCTCGATGGGAATGTGCCGATGTTCCAGGGCTTGCGCCACGGTGTCGCGCACGCCGTCGATCAGTGCGCCGAACGACGGGTCGCCATTCAGATGATTGCGGAGAATCAAAGAATTCACGAACTGACCGATCATGGGCTCGAGTTCAACCTGATCGCGATCCGAGACCTGCGTGCCGAGCACGATTTCGGTCTCGCCGGTGAAACGCGCGAGGGTGGCACAAAGCGTCGCGAGTGCCGTCGCAAACAACGTGGCGCCGCGCTGCGCACTCAAGGCCTGCGCGCGGTCCGTGAGCTCGCGGGGTAACACCCGCGAGACGATGGCGCCGTTGGTACTCGCCATGGCAGGCTTGGCCCGATCGGGGATCACCTTGAATGGCTTCACGCCCGCAAGCTGTTGCGACCAGTACTGCGTCTCGGCCTCGATCCCGCGCGCCTTCAACCACTCCAGTTGCCAGAGTGTGTAGTCCGCATATTGGATGGGCAGCGGCTCAAGCGGAATTTCTTCATCGCGTCGCAGGGCGTCGTAGATGACGCCCATCTCGCGAGCCATGACGCCAATGGACCAGCCGTCAGAGACGATCTGGTGAGTGGTGACGAGAATGATGGAGGTCGTGGGCGAAAAGCGCAGCAGCGTCACGCGTAGCAGCGGACCCGTGGCCACGTCAAAGGGCGCACGTGCCTCGATCACGCCGATGCGGTCGCCTTCGGCTTGTGCCACGTCGTGCGGCAGGGTGCTCAAATCGATTTCGTTGATTCGAAAGCGGCTCTTGGCGGCGATCCGCTGCATCGGCACGCCGTTTACTTCGAAGAAGACGGTGCGCAGTATTTCGTGCCGCTCGATGATTTTCAGCCACGCACGTTCGAGCACATCGCTGCTGACGCGGCCGTCGAGACGCCAGCGCACCGCAACGTTGTAAGAGGCATTGCCGGGATCAAGCCGGTCCAGCAGCCAGAACCGTTCCTGCGTCAGGGAGCATGGAAAATCCGTGCGCTCGAGCGCGACGTCGGCCCCGGTTTCGTTGGCTGCAGCCACCTCCGCGTTCCCCGCATCGGGCGCTCGCGAATCGAAGACCTTGTCAGCCGGCTTTGCCATGCGCGAACGCTAACCCGTGCGCCGATTACGCTTGAAATCACCCAGCGTAGGCAACTTGGGCGCGCTGTCCGAGACTACCGTTTCGACGCCTTTTGCATCAGCCAGCGCAGCGGTAGCCGCGGCGGTGCGCTGCTGCATGAGCTGCTTGGCCGTAATCTTGAGGCCGGCGCGATTGGCGCGTGCGGTGATCTGAAACAATTGGATCGAATCCGCCCCGAGTTGCAGCAAATCTGCACTCACGCCGACTCGGTCCAGTCTCAATACCTCGGCGAATATCTTGGTCAGCGTAGCCTCCGTTGCAGTCGTCGGCGCCAAGTATACCTCGGTGGCTATTTCGGCAGCGTCAGGCGCCGGGAGCGCAGCCCTATCCAGTTTGCCGTTGGGTGAGAGGGGCAAGGCATCCAAGCGCACCCAGGCCGAGGGAATCATGTAATCGGGCAAGTCTTCCGCCAGCAGTTCACGGAACGTTTCCGCCGCCCGCGTCGTCTTGCTGCGCTCGACAATATAGGCAACCAATCGCGGCGAGCCGGGTGAATCCTCGCGGAGTATGACGGCAGCGTTGGCCAGCTGCGCTTTTCGCGTCAATACGGCGTTGATCTCGTCCAGTTCGATGCGAAATCCCCGCAGTTTAATCTGATGATCGATGCGTCCGAGGATCCCAAGCGTGCCGTCAGGCAGCCACCGTGCAAGGTCGCCGGTGCGGTACAGTCGCCCGGGCGCGAACGGGTTAGCGATGAACTTCTCCGCAGTCAGCGCCGCACGTTTGTAGTAACCCTGCGCGACGCCGTCGCCGCCGATGTGCAATTGACCGGGTACGCCGACGGGCAGTGGCTGATCGTTGACGTCGAGCACGTAAAACTGGGTATTCGCAATGGGTTTGCCCACCGTGACGGTCGCGTTGCCGACCGAGACGCGCTCGCAGGACGACCAGATGGTGGTTTCGGTCGGCCCATACATATTCCAAAGTTCGCCCGCTCCCTGGGCCAGCTTGTTGGCGAGCTCGCGCGGCAGCGCTTCGCCACCGCACAACACTTTGAAGCCGGGCTTGGCCACGAAGCCGGCCTCGAGCAACATGCGCCAGCCCGCCGGTGTCGCCTGCATTGCGGTGGCCTGAACTGCGTCCAGCCGCTTCAGCATGCGAAAGCCGTCCATCAGATCATCGCGCTCGGCAATGACCACCCGCGCGCCGACGATCAGCGGCATGAAAAGTTCGAGGCCGGCGATGTCGAAGGAAATGGTCGTCACCGCCATGAACACGTCGCGGGCATCGAGCCCCGGTCGACGTGCCATGTCCAGCAACAAGTTCACCACCGCTCGGTGCGAAATCTCGACGCCTTTCGGCTGACCCGTGGAGCCGGAGGTGTAGATGGTATAAGCGAGGCTGTCGGCGCTCGCGCCGCTGTCCGGCGCGTCATGGGAAGCGGTGGCGAGTGCGGTGGCTTCCTTGCGAACGTCGATGACCGGCACGCCCTCGCGCACCAGCGCAGCGCTCTCAGAGCCGTCGGAAATCAAGGCAACGACCTCAGCTTCGCCGAGGATCTGACGCAGCCGGGCCGGCGGATGCAAGGGATCGAGCGGCACGTAGGCGGAACCCGTCTTGAGCACGGCAAGCAACGCCACCAGCATGTCGAGCGATCGCTCCACTGACACCCCGACGAGCCTGCCGGGGGCAGCGCCGGTGCGTTCACGTAGCAAGTTGGCCATCTGATTGACACGGCGGTCGAGCATCTCGTAGCTCAGCTGCTCGTCCTGAAACTGCACTGCAATGGCCTGCGGCGTAGCTTTGGCCTGCGCCTCGAACAGGGCATGGACGGTCTTGTTGCGCGGATAGGCACGCGCAGTGTCATTCACCGCGGCGAGCAGTGTGCGATCGGCCGCGGGCAGGCAGGAGGCCTGCGTCACCGCCTGTGATGCATCGGCAACCAAGCTTTCGAGCAATGCTTCATAGCAGTCGAGCCAGTGAGCAATGGTGGTCGCGTCGAACAGATCGGTGTTGTAGTCACAATCGATACGCAGCCCTGCGTCCGATTCGATGACGTTCATGAAAATATCGAAATTCACGTTCGCTTTGGCATTGGGTTCGACGTCGATGCGTACGCCGCCGGTTTCGATGCGATCGGCAAGCCGCTCGAGGTTGAACTGAATCTCGGCCAGCGGTAACCGACCACCGGCTTCGCGCGCGAGGGCGAGCGTGCGCACCAGCGTTCCAAAGGTGTAGTCCTGATGTTCATAGGCGTCCAGCACGCGTTTGGAGGTCGCCTTGAAAAAGTCAGCTACTTTGGTGCCGGCGTCCCAGCTGCCGCGCAACGGTAAAAAATTCACGCATTGGCCGACCAAGATCTGGTCTTCCAGCAGCGACTGGCCTGCAGTCGGCACGCCGACCACGACCTCGTTCTGCCCCGCGAATCGGCCCATCAGCGCCTGAAAGGCGGCGAGCAAGGTGGTGAACAGGGTGCTGCCTTGACGGGCGCCGGCTTTCTTTACCGTTTGATAGAGCTTGGCATCGATGCGGCGACAAAGACTCGAACCCGAATAGGTCTTCTGCGCCGGGCGCGGCCGGTCGGTCGGCAGTTCCAATGTCGGCGGACGCTGTTCGAACTGTTTCAACCAGAACTGTTCATGCTTGGCAAGATCAGTCGGGTCGCGCTCAGCCTTGGACAAGGCGTAACGGCTGAACGGCAAGGCCGCCGGCAATTGCGGCGTGGCGCCCCGATCGAGGGCGCCGTAGATTTCGGCGAGTTCATTGACGATGACGTTGATGGACCAGCCGTCTGCAATGATGTGGTGCGCGGTCAGCATGAACGCATGCGTATTGGCGTCAAGCTTCACCAGCTGCGCGCGCACGACCGGACCTGCGACCAGATCGAATGGGGTCTGCGCGTCGATTTGCAGAATTTCACCGTAGGCGAGCTCCGCCTCGGTCGCCATGCGCGATGAGAAATCAACCTTGGGGTAGTGCAGCGGCTGTGGTGCTGCGAAATGCATTTCTTCACCGGTCGGGCTGAAGCGCGCCCGCAGGGCATCGTGCCGCGCGATGACCATATCCACCGCTGTTTGCAGGGCAGGTTCGTTTAGCGCGCCACGAATGCGCAATGTCACCGATTCGTTGAAGGCGCAAGACGCTTCGTCACTCATCTGTGCGGCCAGCCAGATTTCGAGTTGGTTTTCCGTGAGCGGCGCCTGCGGCGAGCCCGTGTCGGTGGCGGCGGGGAGATGGGCTGCGGCGGTTTGCGGGCCGCGCGTACCGGTCAAAATTCCGACCGACTGGAGGTCTTCGAGCGTTTCCTTGAAGACGTCGTAAATCTTCTCGAAGTCCGCGTCCGAATGGGTCGTGGTCAGGAAGCAGGGATAGCCTTCCTGGATATGGATGCCGCGATCGCGAAGATGGAAGAAAAACAGGCTCGCGAGCGGATGCTCGTTGTGAAAGTTGAAGTGAAACCAGCTTGCATAACCTTCGACGCGCGTGGTCAGGCCATGGCTTTGGAACAACTCATCGAGTCGCAGCGTGAGCGCATTGGTTTTCGTGTTGAGGCGATCCTGCAGAGCCTGACCATGTTGTTTCAAATGATTGAGGACAGCCCAAGCTGCGCACAGCACCAACGGATGCCGCACGAAAGTACCCGCAAAGAACGTGACGCCTACTTCCGGGAAGGAATCGTCGCCGAAGCGCCACTGGCCGCCGTCGAGCGCATCCATGAACTTCGTCTTGCCGGCAAGTATGCCAATGGGCATGCCGCCCCCCACGACCTTGCCGTAGGTGGCCAGATCGGCACGGATGCCGGTAATCGCCTGCATGCCGCCCGGGTGCGTGCGGAACCCTGTGACGACTTCATCGAACACGAATGCGGTTCCCGATGCTTCGGTGATCTTGCGAACTTCGCGCAGGAAATCGAACGGGCGCAGGTTCGGGTGACGGCTCTGCACGGGTTCGACGATGACCGCCGCCAGCTCCTCGGCATGGGCCCGGATATACTCGAGCGACTCGGCGCTGCCGTACTCGAGCACGATCATGTTCTTGACCTGCGATCCGGGAATGCCCGGGGCCACCGGCTGCGAGCGCGGTGCGGCACCGGGCTTCTGCACGCCCTTCACCAGCACTTCATCGAACTGGCCATGGTAGTCGCCATTGAAGCTGACTATTTTCTCTCGGCCTGTCACGGTGCGAGCGATACGCATGGCGGCCATCACCGCTTCGGAGCCGGTGTTGCAGAACGTCATGCGTTCGTTGCCGGTCATTTCGTTGAATAACGCGGCGACGCGGCCGGCCAGTTCTGCCTGCGGGCCGATGGCAAAGCCCTGCTCGAGCTGGTCCTTGATGGCTTCGCAGACGAAATCCGGTGCATGCCCGAATGCGGTCTGGCCAAAACCGTTGACGAGGTCGACGTATTCATTGCCGTCGACGTCATACAGCTTCGAGCCTTTGGAGCGCGTCACGACGATGGGATACACCATGTCCTTCCACTCGGCGCGGAAGCCTGCAGCAACACGCGGGTCGGCCAGCGCGGCGCGGTGTTCCTGCGTGTAATTCTTCGAGCCCGCGGTACGATGCGAATAGCGCGTCACCAGTTGATCGATGTGCGCGCGCTGCTCCGGTGTGATACCGCCGTCACCGGCCTTGGCCATCACATCGAACACGGCGAAGCGTGAAGGCTGCGAGTCGACTGTTGTGGGGACGGCGACAGCCGGCACTGCTACCACGGGCGCAGTGGCCACGGGTGCAGTCGGTGTCGCGGTGGCGGCGACCGCCATGCCTGCCCCCTGCAGAATCTCGAATTGACGATTGATGAGCTGAGACATCGCTTGCAGCTGATCGCGAAACAGACCTTCCATTCCCCCTGTGGCCACGGGATTGCCTGCAGTTGCAGGGATCACCTTCGCAGACACCGGCGCCGCTACCGGCGCCGCCACGGCCGCGACTGGTGTCGCAACTGGCGCGGGAACCTTGCTCGCAAGGTATGCAGCCAGAGCAGGGATGCTCGAGTACTCGCTCAGCAATTGCCGGAAAGTGATCTTTACCTTCATCTGACTCTGAAGCTTCTGTGCCACCTGGGTGAGGAAGAGCGAGTCGTACCCCATTTCCAGGAAAGAAGTCTCGGCGTCCAATGACGCAGGCTTTTCGCCTGAGAGATCTTCGAGAATGGCGCCAATGGCTACACGCATGTCATGCATCGTCGATTCCTGACTGAGGACCTGAAAATTAGTTTCCGCGGGTGCCAGCACACTCGGTGTGAGCACACTAGGTGCTAGCTCTTCCAGCACGGGCGCGGTGCTTTGCGGCAGCGGCGCCTGGCTCGCGGCACTCGAGGGCGCCGGTGCGTCGATAAAGTGGCGCTTGCGTTCGAACGGATAGGTGGGCAGCGCCACACGCTGAACCGCCGTCCCGTGCAGTGCCTGCCAGGCCGGTGCGGCGCCGTACGTCCAGGCTTTCCCAACCGCTTCCAGCAGGGTATCGCCATCATCGCGCTCGCGCGTGGCGTCCTGCATCGTGCCGAGCACCGGCACGTCGCGGCCACGCGTGTTCTGCAGCGCGAGCGTGGTCAGGTTGTTACCCGGGCCCACCTCAATGAGGATGGCCCGTCCGGAGTCGCTGATGCGGTTGACACCGTCTGCAAAACGAACTGGCTCACGCGCGTGCCGGGACCAATAATCAGCGGAGGTTGCTTCCTCCGGCCGAATCCAATCGCCGGTTACGCAGGAGACATACGGGATCGTCGGCGCGCGCAGCGCGGCACGTTGCACCTCGGTCTTGAGCGGCGCGATGATTGGGTCGATCATCGCGGAATGAAACGCGTGCGAGGTATGTAAACGCCGCGTGACGACGCCGCGCGCTTTGCAGGCGCTTTCCATTCGATCGATGGCTGCGAACGGGCCTGCGACGACGCACAGCTTTGGACCATTGATCGCCGCGATCGACACATCGGCGTCGAGCAACGGCACCAGATCGGCCTCCGGCAGGCGTACCGCCAGCATGGCCCCACCGGGCAGCGTCTGCATCAGGCGCCCGCGGGCAGCCACGATATGAAGCGCTTCCTCGAGGGTCATCACGCCGGCCAGCACCGCCGCCACAAACTCACCCACGCTGTGTCCGATCATGGCGGCCGGGCGCAGCCCGTAGCGCAGCAGCTTGCGCGCCATGGCGTACTCGATGCAGAAAAGCGCCGGCTGGGCGACGTGCGTCGACATCAACCGTTGCTCGACCTCCGCGCTACGATTCGCGGGATACAGGCACTCGAGCAGGTTTTCTGCCATGAGCGGTCGCAGGATGGCTGCACAGGCGTCGACGTCGCTGCGAAATTCCGCATCGTGCTCATACAGACCGCGCCCCATGTCGGCATGCTGCGCTCCCTGGCCTGGGAACATGAATACCACGTCGGCACCGCGTGCCAGTCGCCTGGCCGTGTGCACGTCCGCGCGCTCCGTGCTGTCGAGTTTGCGCACCAATTCCGGCATATCGGCAGCTGTCAGAGTCGCACGCTCATCAAAAGCACGTCGTCCGGCCTGCAGTGACCAGGCGATATCCGCGAGCGGCAGGTCGTTATGTTGCCTGAGGTGGGCCGCGAGATTGGCACGCGCGGTTCGCAGCGCCGATGGGGTGCGCGCGGACAAGACGAATAATTGCGCTGGGGCTGGGGCTGGCACTGCAGTCTCGACTGTGGCCGGGCGCGCTGGTGCCTCCTCAACGATCAAATGTACGTTGGTCCCGCCGACCCCGAAGGCGCTGACGCCTGCACGGCGCGGACCGTCTGGATTCCAAGCGCTCAAACTGGCGTTAACGAAGAACGGCGTTTTCGCAAAGTCGATATTGGGATTAGGGCGGTGGTAATGCAGTGACGCGGGCAGCATCTTGTGCTCGAGTGCCAATGCCGTTTTGATCAGGCCCGTGACTCCGGCCGCGGCGTCCAGGTGACCTACGTTGCCTTTCACGGAACCAATGGCGCAGAAGTGCGTGTCCTGGGTCTGCGAAGCAAACGCCTTGGTGAGGCCCGCCATTTCAATCGGATCGCCGAGCGGCGTCGCCGTGCCATGACATTCCACGTAGCTCACCGTGCGCGCATCGACGCCGCTCTGCGCCAAGGCCATCTCGATGGCGCCGGCCTGACCCTCCGGGCTCGGGGCTGTGAAGCCGACCTTGGCGCCACCGTCGTTGTTGACCCCGCAACCGCGCACCACCGCATAGACATGGTCGCCGTCGGCCAGGGCGTCCTCGAGGCGCTTCAGGAGGACGACACCGGCGCCACTGCCGAACACCGTACCGCTGGCATCGGCATCAAAAGGACGGCACTTGCCGTCCGCGGACACCATGCCGCCTTCCAGATGCTGATAACCGCGCTTCTGCGGAAAAGTGATGGACACGCCGCCGGCCAGTGCCATGTCCGCTTCGTAGAGCAACAGGCTCTTGGCGGCTTGCGCGACGGCCAGGAGCGATGTGGAACACGCGGTGGCGAGGGTCATGCTCGGGCCGCGCAGGTCTAACTTGTGCGACACCCGCGTGGTGAGAAAATCCATACCGGCGCCGAGCAGGTAAGGGTAGCCCGTGACCTGCAAGCCATCGGTGAACTGCTCGACCGTGCGCCGTTCCGCGGCAACGTTACGCAGGAAATAGGTATTGAGACTGGCGCCGCCGAAGACCCCGATGGCGCCCTGGTAAGTGGCTGGGTCATACCCCGCATCCTCGAGCGCCTCCCAGGAACACTCCAGGAATACACGCTGTTGCGGATCGGTCAGCTCTGCCTCGCGTGCGTACATGCCGAAAAATTCTGCATCGAACTGATCGACGTTCTCGAGGATCGGCCGCGCCTTGACGAAGTTCGGGGCATCGCGGGTGGCGCGATCGAACGTGTCTTCCAGTTCGGCATCGGAAAAGTGGCGGATCGATTCGACGCCCCCGCACAGGTTGTGCCAGAACTCTGCGACGTTGCGTGCACCGGGAAAGCGGCCCGCCATACCGATGATGGCAATCCCACCCGGCATACTTGTGTCGCGATCGTCGCCGTCGTGTCCGCTCATCGAGCCTGTCTACGAGGATTGCTGCGGGCGCGGCTCAGCGCTTCGCGCTGCCGTCGGGCCCGCTCTTCGGCACTCAACGCGACCACTGCTGCAGCCACGGGCCGAGACTCAGGAGCATGCAGATGCGCGGCGAGCGCGCTGACGCTCGGAAATTGGAATAACTCCACTATGGTCAGGTTCTTGTACATAACTGCTGTAATTTTGGCGTGCACCTGAATGAGTTGGAGCGACGTGCCGCCCACTTCAAAGAAGTTGTCTTCCACCCCGATCGAGTCATTGCTCAGAACCGCCCGCCATATGTCCAATAGTTGCGCTTCGAGCGGATTGCCCGGCACCGCTGCGGAGGCGCCGACAGCAGGCGCCGACGCAGGCACGAGCAGTCGGTTACGGTCGACTTTGCCGGTCGGCGACAGGGGTAGTGACTCCATCACAGTAATGCTCGCGGGAAACATGTAGTCGGGCAGCGAGTTTTTCAAGAAAGCCTTGAGGTCGGGCAGTGCCACGCTGCGGGCTTGCAGTGCGGTCACGAATGCATGCACCTTGCGTGACTCGACGCCGACCGACGCTGGGCTCACAACCGCCGCGTCCGCCACCTGGCCGCTGGCGCGCAGTGTATTCTCGATCTCATCGAGCTCGACGCGCTTGCCGCTGATCTTGATCTGGCGGTCGGCGCGTCCAAGGAATTCATGATTGCCGTCTGCGCGTCGACGCACCCGGTCGCCCGTGCGGTACAACTTGCCGGTCGGCCGCCCCGCAGCGGCGGCGAAACGATCCTCGATGAAACGCTCCCGGGTCAGCTCGGGTCGACGCCAGTAGCCGAGTGCCACCCCGTCGCCGCCTGCATACAGCTCGCCTTCCTGTTCGTCGCCCAACGGCCGGCCTAATTCGTCGAGAACATATACCTGGGTGTGCGCAACGGCGCGTCCAATGGGCAAAGCCCCGCCTTTGAAATCCCGTGGTATCCGATAGCAACAGGTAAAGGTGGTGTTCTCGGTAGGTCCATAGCCGTTGATGAGCTGGCACTGAGGCAGTGCTTCGAGGGCCCGCGCGACGTGCGGCGGTGACAGCACGTCGCCGCCGGCAATCAATTGTCTGAGCGGCCGCAGCGCCTCGATACGGTTCTCGATCATGAGGTGAAACAGACCGGCCGTGAGCCACAAAGTCGTGACGCCATGCCGCGCAATACTGGCGCCGATCTCATCGAGCGAAGGGTAGGCCGACGCCACGACCGCCAGCTTGGCGCCGTGCAACAGGGCCCCCCATATCTCGAAGGTCGACGCATCGAAGGCGAGGGGCGCAAGCTGCAGGTGCACCTGCTCGCTGCCCATCTCGGCGAAGTCGTTGTCGATGACCAGTCGGACCACGCCGCGATGCGGCACCAGCACGCCCTTGGGCTGGCCGGTAGAACCCGAGGTGTACATGATGTAAGCCGGATCATCGCGCGACACGAGGACGGGCGGCGGGCCGGCGGGGGCATCTGAGAATGCATTCACGATTTCCACGCCCTCACCATTCCAGAACGCGGGTTCCGCACCCAGCAAAGAGTGCTGCACCAGCATCAGGGAAGGTGTGCAATCGGCGTACACGAAGCTCAGCAGCTTGCGTGGGTAGGCCGGATCGAACGGCACGAAGGCCGCGCCGGATTTGAGGATGCCGAGCAGCGCAGCGACAGCCGCCGCGGAACGCTGGGCGTAGACCCCGACGCGGTGGCCTGTACCAATGCCCCGCGCACTCAAGCCGCGGGCAATCTCATCGGAGCGCGCGGCCAACTGGCCGTATGTCGTCTCGCCGCTATCGTCGACAAGCGCGATTCGCCCGGGCGTGCGCGTGGCGACCGTCGAAAAAACGTCGTTAATTGTCTGGTTCAGAAGCATCCGTCTTCACACCTGGCGCTGATGAGTAGCGTACTCTTTCATTCCGAGACAGCGTAACCTCGATCAAAAGTGACTCACAGTTCACACTTTGCGACATCCGGCCGTGGCAACGGCGAAGCGCAGCTGGCGCCCGCAATCGCCGCGCTCTTTCCGAATGGCGTCATAGCAGCGCAGCTTTACGGCTCAGGCAATCCCGCCTCATTGTTTCCTGAGGAAGCGGCTATTGTGCAAAAGGCCGTCCTCAAACGGCAGCAAGAATTCGCGGCGGGGCGGGCGTGCGCACGGTGCGCATTAAGCGAGCTGGGCCAGGCGAATTCCTTAATATTGGCTGCGATCGACCGACAGCCGATCTGGCCGCAGGACTGCATCGGCAGTATTACCCATAGCGGTGCATTTTGTGCAGCTGTTGTTGCAAAACGACAGGCTTTTATCGCGCTCGGCATCGACACGGAGACCGTGGCCGACGTACGGCCGGATTTATGGCCGACCATTTGCACAGTCGAGGAATTGCTATGGCTGCGCAAGGTACCGGATCGAAGCCGGAATCTGGCAGCCTCCTTGGTATTTTGTGCAAAAGAGGCCTTATATAAGTGTCAGTATCCCTTGACACTCGAATGGCTGGATTTCCATGATCTTGAGATCGCGCTGGACGCGTCGATCCAGACGGATGGTCTGGGCATAGAGGGCAGCTTTCATCTGCGGGCACTCAGGCCACTGCTCTTCTCAGCCCATGTCGAGCTGCCGATAAGCGGGCGCTATCTCGTGCATGACCGCTACCTGACCGCGGCGATTGCAGCGCCGCAAGCGGCGGGTCAATAAGCCTTGTCGTCGCGGAACACCTTCACGACCGTGAGCAGAATGATCTTCAAGTCGAGCATGGGGGTCCAGTGTCGCAGGTAGTCCAGGTCATAATTGACGCGGGCCTGCATTTCCTCTAACAACGCGGTCTCGCCCCGACAGCCGTTGACTTGCGCCAGCCCGGTGATGCCTGGCAGCACCTTGTGCCGGACCATGTAGCCTTTGATGAGTTTGCGGTATTCTTCATTGTGCGCGACCGCGTGCGGGCGCGGGCCCACCAGGCTCATGCGCCCCTGCAGCACGTTGATCAGCTGCGGCAGCTCGTCGAGCGAGGTGCGGCGCAGCACGGCGCCGATGCGGGTGATGCGGCTATCCGTCCTCGATGCCTGCCGGACGGTGGCGCCATCTTCCGTGACGCGCATGGTCCGGAATTTATAGACACCGATTTCCCGGCCGTCCAGGCCATAACGACGTTGCTTGAAAATGACAGGCCCGGGCGAGGAGATCTTGACTGCCATCGCCACGACGGCGAGCAATGGTAACAACAGCAACAGTATGACCACCGAAAGACACAGATCGGTTACACGCTTGGTCACGCCCCGATATCCGTAGAACGGGGTCTCGCACATCGCGACCACCGGGATGCCGTGGATCTCGCCGGAGCGAGCCTGGATCAGGTCGAAGACGAAAATGTCGGGCACGTAGTAAATCGAGGCCGTCGTATCGCGCAGGTCGTCGAGCAGGTTCATCACCCGCTTGACGTGACGGATCGGCAGGGCGATGAAGATCACATCCGTGCGGTTACGTTTGACGTGTTCGCCAAGTTCGTTCAAGCCGCCGACCAGCTTGGCATCCGGTTCCATACCCAGCCGATCGCTGCTGCGATCGTCGAAAAAACCGGCTACCTCGAGTCGCATGCCCGGGCTGTTTTTCAGCCGCCGCGCCAGCTCCAGGCTGCTGGTATTGTAGCCCGCAAAGACTGCGCTGCGCACACCCGAGGATCTGATCAGGAAGCGGCGCATCACCTCTTGCATTGCCAGGGTCGCACAGATCAGCGCGACTGGCGTAACTGCAGCCCAGGTCAAAAACAAGCGGCGAGGATAAGCCGCCAGCGGCGACTTCGTGACGTAGCCGATTGCGAGCAATACCGCCAGCAACAGCAGCCATCTAAAGATCACGTCCACCACCGCGGAAACGCGCGCCGACGTGAGTTGCGCACTGACCTCGCGTGGCGGCTGCACCAGCACGAGACTCAAAACCACCAGGATGACAACGGCAGAGGAGGTTGGATCGAACACACTGTCGTACAGGACGATGATCAGATACAGCGAAGCGACCGCCACGATGGCCGGCATCACGGCCTGCAGCGCGGCCAGCAGCGCGATCAACAAGGTTTGTTTGGCTAAGACCGGTTGGGTCATTGAGGAAATACCGCATGCGGCGGGGAAGCGACGAATATGCGCGTCATTGTCGGCAATTTCCTGGGCAGCGGTCGTGACCCAGATCTACAAAAGTTAAATTGGTCACTGCGATGTTATTCTAGTGCACCATGACGAACGTTCCATTACTCGATCTTAAGGCGCAATTCGAACAGATACGTGACGAAGTGTTGCCTCTCATCGAGCAAGTATGCGCCTCACAACAGTTCATCCTTGGGCCGAATGTGCACTCGCTCGAAGCAGAGCTTGCCCAATACTGCGGCAGCGCCCACGGCGTGGGCGTTTCATCGGGCACTGACGCACTGCTTCTGGCGCTGATGGCGCTGGAAATCGGCCCGTCTGATGAAGTCATCACTTCGCCATTCACTTTTTTTGCGACAGCCGGCGCGATTGCCCGCTGTGGCGCACGCCCGGTGTTTTGCGATATCGACCCCGCCACCTTTAATCTCGACCCCGCCGAAGTAGAACACTTCATCGAGCGTGACTGCGAGTTGCGCGGCCCTGAGCTCGTGAATCGGCGCACCGGTGGCCGGGTCAAAGCCATCATGCCCGTGCATCTGTACGGCCAGGCGGCTGACATGGCGCGGCTTATGATGCTGGCGAAGCGTTACCGGCTGCGCGTCATCGAAGACGCGGCGCAGGCAATTGGCACGGAGTACGCGCACGGTACCCGGGTGGGCGGTATCGGCGACATCGGCTGCTTTTCTTTTTTCCCAAGCAAGAATCTTGGCGCCTTCGGTGATGCCGGCCTTTGCACCAGCAACGATGCGGATCTTGCCGAACGCATGCGCGTGTTACGGGTACACGGCGGCAAGCCGAAATATTTCCACGCGCTCATCGGTGGCAATTTTCGAATCGATGAACTGCAGGCTGCGGTGCTCAGAGTAAAATTGAAGTACCTTGATGGCTGGACCGCCGGCCGGCAGCGCAACGCCGCTTGGTACAACCAGGCTTTTACCCAACGCGCGCGACAAGTGGTGACGCCCGTGGCGGTGGAAGGTCAGCGGCACATCTTCAATCAGTATGTCGTGCGCGTGCCGGAACGCGACGCCTTGCGCAAGCATCTGACGGAGAATTCGGTCGGCACTGAAATCTACTATCCGGTGCCTTTGCATCTGCAAAAGTGTTTCGAGTACTTGGGTTACGGGCCAGGCGACTTCCCGGAATCCGAGAGGGCGGCGCATGAAACCCTGGCGCTCCCGATTTATCCTGAGTTAAGCACCGCGCAACTCGATCGGGTGGTTGCCGCGATCGACGGCTTCTACCATCCGCAAGGCCGCTGAATCACGCTTTTTTGAAATCGTCCGGCAGGAGCTGATGCCGGGACAGCAGCTTGTAGAAGTCGGTGCGGTTACGCTTGGCGAGACGCGCGGCCTGACTGACGTTGCCACCCGTAATCTGCAGAATCTGCGACAGGTAAATGCGTGTGAATTCGTCGCGTGCCTCATCGAAGGAAGGCAATCGCGTCGGGCTGCCGCCCAGTGACTGTTGTACCGACTCGGCCGTGATGATGGCGCCATGTGCCAGCGCGCAGTTCTGGCGCACGACATGGTAGAGCTGACGGATGTTGCCCGGCCAATCCGACGTCGCGAGCAACTCGACAGCCTCTGGCGCGTAGATTTTGCGCTGCCCGGTTTCCTTGGCAATTTGCTCGAGGAAATGGGCCACCAGCAACGGAATATCCTCGCGGCGTTTCGCCAGGGGTGGCATCTCGATGTGCACGACATTGAGGCGGTAATAGAGGTCCTCACGAAATGCACCGGTGACCATCAGTTCGTGCAGATCACGATGCGTCGTGGAGAGGATGCGGACATTGATCTGCACCGGACCTTCAGATCCCAACGGCCGGATGGCGTTTTCCTGTAATACGCGCAGCAACTTCACCTGCAGCCGCATGGGTAGGTCACCGACCTCGTCGAGGAGCACGGTGCCGCCGTCGGCGGTCTCGAGCACGCCTTTCTGCGCCCGCATGGCGCCCTGGAAGGCGCCTTTGTCATGGCCGAACAATTCCGAGTCGAGCAGGTTCTCATCGCTCGCATTGCAATTGACCACGACGAAGGATTTGTTGCGTCGCTGGCTGGCCACATGAATACATCGAGCCAGCAGCTCCTTACCCGTGCCGCTTTCGCCGGTCAGCAGCACGCGAGCGTCGGTACCGGCCACCATGTTGGCCTGCGCCAGCTTGTCTTCCATGACCTGGTTGCGCGTGACGATACCGGCGCGCCAGTCTTCGTCTACATGCGCGAAGCCGGAGACTTTGAGCGCTTTTTGCACGTGATCGAGCAGATCCTGCTTATCGACCGGTTTGGTCAGAAAGCCGAAGGCACCACTCTGCGTCGCATGCACGGCGTCCGGAATGGTGCCGTGCGCGGTCAGGATGATGACCCGA
>CAZZZU010000011.1:0-10306 GCA_964658805.1 uncultured Steroidobacteraceae bacterium | reverse complement strand
AAGACCAGGCCAGCGACTCTGTAATTCTTTCAAAAGACCGATGCCGTCCATCACGTCCATGCGCAGGTCGGTGATGACCAGATCGGGGCGAAAGCGCACGCAGGCAGCCAAGGCAGCGGAAGCGCTCTCGACGGCCTCGACTTCATAGTTTTCAGCCCGTAAGCGGATGGTCAGCAGCCGCAGCAGGCCAGGATCGTCGTCCACCGCCAGAATGCGCGCTTTGCGTTTTTGGTGGCCGACCGGCTCGCGCGGCGGCGGCGCAAGACCAAACGACAGGGGCGTGGTGACAGCGGACGAATAAGCGTTCATGCGGTTCTCTCCGGCGATTGATCAGGGCGTGCGCGAGCCATTCGTGCCACGATCATTGATGGAACGCTCGACATGAGTGACCGCCTCGAGCTTGGCGCGGGCTTCATCCAAAGCCTTGCGCAACCTTGCGTTTTCGTCTGATTCCGCTGTCAGGCGTCGGCTCAACGCTTGGAGCTTATCATGTGACTCTTCGCGCGGCGGTTCATCCCGCATACGCTTGTTTTCGGCCTGCAATATCAAGCGCTGCTCCACTTCCCGAAGCTGCACCACCGCAAGATAACGCTCGGCCGGCAGCAGAGTCTCAGGCCGGGCGAGCAATTCCGCCAACTGTCGCTGTGCAGCGACGGGGTCGGACCCACCGAAATTGGGCGTGGCCAGCGCCAGGGCATAGCGCAACCGGTTGGTGCTGGTCGGACTGGACTCGGCCGCATTTTTGGTCGACTCGAACAATTCGGCCTGAGAGGCCGGATCGCCCTGCGGCAGAGCGCTCATCAATTCGAGCAAAGCGCTGATCACGCCGGCGTCTGGCGGTGGAGCGGCTGGCGCCATCGGCACCGGATCGCGCGGCTCAGATGCCGACAGGCAGCCGGTCAGCGGCAAAATCATGGCGCCGCAGGCTGCGACCAGCGCGCCTAGGTGTCCGAAGAGCCGCTTTGGCCGCATTCGCTTACGCCAGGGCATGCGATTTATCACGGACCAGCGCCACGGTCTGGCGCAACGGCAGACGCACCTTGAAATGGGCGCCACCGGCCTTGGCCTCCAGGATCTCGATGCTGCCGCTATGTGCGTTGACGAATTCAGTCACCACGGATAGTCCAATCCCGGTGCCTTTGACATGCGCGAACTGTGGGGTCTTGCCCTGATAAAAGGCCTCGAAGATCCGATTGCGCTCCTCGGCCGGGATGCCGGGACCCGAGTCGATGACGTCGAGCACCAGCTGCTCGCGTTCGCCGTGTGCCTGAATCGAGATGGTGCCGCCGCGCGGCGTGAACTTGATGGCGTTCGACAGCAGGTTGTCCAGTATCAATCGCACCTTGGGTCGATCGGCAAGCGCAGTCAGGTCGTCCACCTGCACGTCGAGCCGCACCCGCTGGCCGACCAGCGTTAGCTGCTGATTCTCGAGCACGCTCTTGACCAAGGGACGTAATTTGAATTCACTGACCTCCAGGCCAGTGCTCTTCGCCTGCCAGGCACTAAAAGACAAAAGATTCTCGATCAGCCGCTGCAGTTTCATGCCGTTCTCACGCAAAATCGCCGTCACTTCCCGCTGGCCGCTTTGTAACTCGCCCACCGCGCCATCCATGAGCAACTCCGTGCCCTCACGGATATTGGCCAAAGGCGTCTTTAATTCATGTGACATATGCCGCAGGAAGCGATTTTTCTCCTGTGCAAGCTCGAGCAGCCGACCGCGCAGCCATTCGAGCTGGGTGGCCAGATTCTCCAGATCGGCCGGCCCGTGGATGGCGATGGGCCGCGAAAACGTGCCGCGTCCCAGTTCGGAGATGGCGCGGTCGATGGCGCGGATGGGCCGGCCGAACAAATAGGTGAATACGGCCACCACGGCCAGCGTGAGCGGCACCAATAGCAAGGTCTGCCACAGCAGCTTTTGCTGTTCATGCTGGGTGGTCTGTTCGAGTGCGCTGAGTTCGTGATCGATCTGCAGTCCGATTCGATCTGAAACTTTCGAAGCCGTGTCCGCCAGCGGCGGGAATTCGCCGATGAGCTTCGCCATCTGCGACGACGTCGCGGGCGTGTGCTTGATCAGCGTCAGCAAGCGGTTGGCCTCGGACTCGAGCGAATGCACGTCCGTTTTGGAATCTTCATCGAGCGGCAGTGACAAGAGTTCATGGATGTTGGCGATGAAGCGGCCATGCGAGCGCTGATACACGTCGAGCAGGTCAGCGCTGCCGATGATCTGGTAGAGGCGCGCGGTGCGCTCGAGCGAGGCGATCTCTTCGAACATGCGCTGGTTGTTGCGCGTTCCCTGCATGCCGTGCACCACCAGTTGCTGACTGCGAATGGAGAGGCGGTTCATCTGCACGGCAGCGTTTACGATTGCCACCAGGAGCGGCGCCGCCACGATCGTAAAGCCGATCAGCATCAAGCCGCTCAGGGACTTCGGACGGGGAAAACGCATACGCACATTCTAGCAGCCGGATTATGGCTAAAGGAGCGACTGCGTCGTAGCTGTAGAATCAGCGCGGATGAAACGCGACGCGCCATATTCAAGCCTTTCGCCCGAAACCGTGCTCGATGCAATCGAGTCGGTCGGGCATCGCAGTGACGGCAGGGTGCTGGCGCTCAACAGCTATGAAAATCGCGTTTATCAGATCGGCATCGAGGACGGCACGCCCGTGGTCGCCAAATTCTATCGTCCCGGCCGCTGGACGGACGCAGCAATTCGCGAGGAGCACGCGTTTGCCGCCGAACTCGCCGCGCTCGAAATCCCGGTAGTTGCGCCGCTCGTTCGGGATGGGGAATCGCTGCACGTGCACGAAGCTTTCCGCTTCGCGGTCTTTCCGCGCCGCGGCGGACATTGGCCGGAGCTCAACAATCGCAATGAGCGCGAATGGGTGGGCCGATTTCTCGGCCGCATCCATGCGGTGGGTCGCGCCGGCCGCTTTTTCGAGCGCGGCCGTCTCTCCATCGACGAGCTGGGCTGGAACGCACGCGAGGAGATTCTGGACGGTGACTGGCAGCCGGACTACCTGGCGGCAAAGTATGAAGAAGTCACCAGTGAGCTGCTGGAGGCGGTCGAAGCGCGGGCCGCCGGTTGGGGCGGGACTGTCTCGGGCAGGATCCTCGGAGACTGCCATCGTGGCAACATTCTCTGGACCGATGCCGGCCCGCATTTCGTCGACCTGGACGATGCGGTGACAGGTCCGGCGATCCAGGACATCTGGATGTTGCTGGCAGGCGGTGCGGAGGACATGCGCACGCAGCTGACCGATCTGCTGGCGGGCTACGAGCAATTCGCTAGTTTCGATCGCGGCGAGATTGCACTCATCGAACCGCTACGTGCGTTGCGGATGATTCACTATGCGGCGTGGCTGGGACGCCGCTGGCATGACCCGGCCTTCCCGAAGGCGTTCCCCTGGTTTGCCGAGCCGCGTTATTGGGAAGAGCATTATCGAGCCCTGAGCGACCAGCTCGCCTCGGTTATCGCACCGCCGCTCGAATTGTGAGCGCACGAGTTGTGATGGCCTGCGCAGCCCGCATTCAACCCGGTTGTAGATGCGTGCGGTATTGGTAATCATGCGGTCATGACTGGCGCGAACCTAAGGAGAGTGCACGCGGGCCTGCTGTTGCTTGCCGTCATGCTATCGGCCTGCGGTGGCGAGGCGGCTCAGCCGGCCGCTGCAAACAGCGCGGCACCTGCCAAATCGGCGGTGCAGCTCAAAACGGGTCCGTCGCCCCAGGAACTGACCGCCGGCATGGTGGAGGCTGCTGAGTTGGACAAGGCAGCGCTACCGATCAATCTCAAATTCGAACTCGGCAGCAAACCGAAGATTGGCACGCCGCTGGAAATCGATCTGGCGCTGTTATCGAAAATTCCCCTAGCCTCTGCAGAGGTCGAGGTAACGAGTGCCGAGGGTTTCGAAGTGCCCGCTGGTGCAGCGCATTTCGAAGTGCCCGAAACCGATACTCACGATGTGTTCCGTCACACCCTGCGGGTCAAGCCGCTGGTGGACGGCGTCTTGTTCGTTGCACTGACCGTATCATCCAAACACGACGATCTGGTGGAAACCAAGGCGTTTTCGATCCCCGTGATCGTGGAGCGCTGAAGACTTCAGCGAAGCGGCGCGGGAGCCCCTATAATGGTCGGCTAGCCATAGGATTCCCACCGTGACCCAGAAACTTCGCAATATCGCCATCATCGCCCACGTCGATCATGGCAAGACCACCCTCGTCGACCAGCTGCTGCGCCAATCGGGCACGCTGGACATGCGCAAGGATCTGCAAGAGCGGGTCATGGACTCGAACGATCTCGAGCGCGAGCGCGGCATTACCATCCTGGCGAAAAACACCGCAATAGTGTGGGGCGATTATCGCATCAACATCGTCGATACCCCGGGCCACGCCGACTTCGGCGGCGAAGTCGAACGCGTACTCGCGATGGTCGACTGCGTGCTGCTGCTGGTCGATGCGGTCGACGGACCGATGCCGCAGACTCGCTTCGTCACGCAAAAAGCGTTCAAGCACGGTCTGCGCCCCATCGTGGTCATCAATAAAATCGACCGCGACGAAGCGCGACCGGGCTGGGTGCTTGACCAGACCTTTGACTTGTTCGACCGCCTGGGCGCGACCGACGAGCAGCTCGATTTTCCCGTGATCTATGCATCCGCACTGCGCGGCTTTGCCGGCCTCGAGTCGACCGTGCGTGATGGCGACATGCAGCCGTTGTTCAAAACCATTGTCGAGCATTGCCCACCGCCGGATGTGGATTCGGACGGTCCGTTGCAGCTGCAGGTGACGTTGCTGGATTATTCGAGTTATGTCGGTGCGATCGGCGTCGGCCGCATCAAGCGCGGCACGATCAAAAAAGGCATGGCGGTCACCGTCATCAATCGCGAGGGCAAGACCCGTCCGGAGCGCATCACGCAGGTGCTCGGCTTCCACGGGCTGACCCGTATCGAAGTGGAGTCGGCTTTTGCCGGCGATATCGTGGCCTTCGCCGGCATCTCCGAGCCGAAGGTGTCTGACACGCTCTGCGATCCGTTGAATGTCGAGGCGCTGCCTAACCTCACCGTCGATGAGCCTACGATCAGCATGACGTTCGAAGTGAACACCTCGCCCTTCCTCGGACGTGATGGCAAATTCGTCACCAGCCGGCAGATTCGCGAGCGTCTTGACCGCGAGTCCATTCACAATGTTGCCTTGCGCGTGGAGCCTACCGCCGATCCGGATAAATTCACGGTGTTCGGCCGCGGTGAGCTGCACCTGGGTGTGCTGCTCGAAAACATGCGGCGCGAGGGCTACGAGATGTCGGTATCCAGGCCGCGTGTGGTCATCAAGCAGATCGACGGCGTTGCGCATGAACCTTACGAGCAGGTCACGGTCGATGCTGACGTCGATGCGCAGGGCGCCATCATGCAGGCGCTCGGCAGCCGCGGCGGCGACCTCAAGGATATGCAGTCTGATCGCGGCCGGGTGCGTCTCGATTACCTCATTCCTTCGCGCGGCCTCATCGGCTTTCAAACCGAATTTCGCACCATGACCCGGGGTACAGGATTGCTGCATCATGTATTCGACCACTACGGACCGGTCGTACAGCGCCAGCTTGGCCAGCGGCCGAACGGGGTGCTGATATCGAACGGGCAGGGCGTGGCGCTGGCCTATTCCTTGTTCAGCTTGCAGGAGCGCGGTCGGTTGTGCATCGGCGCGAACGAGGAAGTGTATGAAGGCATGATCATCGGTATGAACAACCGCGATGATGATCTCGTCGTGAATCCGTTGAAGGGCAAGAAATTGACCAACATGCGCGCATCCGGCAAAGACGAAGCGGTTGTGCTGTCGCCGCCGATCCGCTTCTCGCTGGAGCAGGCGATGGAGTTCATCGACGACGACGAGCTCATCGAGGTGACGCCCACGTCGATTCGGCTGCGCAAGCGCAATTTGCGCGAAACCGACCGTAAACGCTCGGACCGCCAGACCGCCTGAGTCAGGCTGCTGCATTGCGTGGCTTGCCTGGCCCATTTAACGAAATGTTCCGTAAACCGAGACCTGCATCACGCCCCCGTTGAGGATTCCCCCTAACATCCTGTCCAGATAGGGAGCGGGAGAGACAGGGACTTGCCACGCGATAACGCGTTCGCAGCGCGTACTGAATCTGCGTCAACAGCCGGCGGATTGAATCGTCTGCTCGACCGCCAGCTCGCTGCTGCGCGTGGCCGGGAAGATGAGACGGACCTCGCTGCGCTGTTGCGCATCATCAGCGCCCACTACGACCGAATCGACGATGAACGGCGCGGTGTCGTGCGCTCCATGCAAATCATGTCGGCCGAGGCACAGGCCCTGACGCAGGAAATTCGCGAGCAAAACGCTTCGCACCTGCAGGCCATTCTCGACAATGTAAAGGACGCCATCATCACGGTCGACGATCTCGGCCAGATAGAAACCATCAATCCTACCGGCGAGCGGATCTTCGGTTTTACACTCGCGGAACTCACCGGCCGCGCGCTCGATTACCTGCTGCCGGACATCGATGCGCGCGGCCTGCTCGAATTCCTGGAGCGCATGGCGGTGAAGATAGACGACACCCATGTCGATCTGGCCGCACAGCAGACCTGGGGCCTCTATAAAGGCGGCAACCGCGTTGCCGTTGAGGTCGCTGTCAGCAAGGCCAAGTTCAGCTGGCGGGACGGCTACATCGTGTGTATTCGCGACGTCACCGAGCGCCACCAGAATGAATCTTCGCTGCGCGAAAGCGAAGCGCGCTACCGCACGTTGGTGGAGCACGCGCCCGAAGTCATCGTGGTCTTCGATGTCGATGCCGGCAGATTCGTGGACGTCAATGACAACGCCTGCCGAATTTTCAAGATGTCACGCGACACGCTGCTGACCTGCGGGCCGGAGCGTATCAGTCCGGCGCTTCAGCCGGATGGCACGGCTTCATTCGGCATCGCGCGTGGTTACATCGAAAACGCACTGGCCGGTGCCGTACCGGTATTCGAGTGGCTGCATTGCGACGCCGCCGGCCAGCCTTTTCCGTGTGAAGTGCGCTTCGTCCGGCTGCCCAGCTCAAACCGGCGTCTATTGCGTGCCAGCATCATAGACATCACGGAACGCAAGCGCGCGGAGGCGATCGCGGCGGGCGAAAGACGTGTGTTCGAGAGGATCGTCGCAAACGCACCGCTCTCGACCTCGCTTGGCACCATCTGCGATGTCATCGGGCGCGTCATGCGCGACAGCTTCTGCCTCATTCATCTGCTCGACGCCGACCGGCAGATTCTGCTGCTCGGCGCGGCGCCTCACGTGTCGCGCGAATTCCTGGTCGCCATGGACGCCGCGCCGGTCGGAATCCGCTATGGCTCGTGTGCGGCGGCCGTGTATCTCGGTCGTCAGGTCACGGTGGCGGATATCGAGACCGATGCCATGTGGGAATTTCGCCGTGAAGTGGCGTCGCATGCCGGCATTCGTGCCGCCTGGTCGGTTCCCATCGTTGCGTCCGACGGTCGCGTCGTCGGCACGCTTGGTATCTGTCGACGTCACGCCGGCCTACCGCCGCTGCGCGACCAGGAACTGATGCTGCGACTGGCACAGATCGCCGGCATCGCCATCGAGCGTCATCATGCGGAGGATGCGCTGCGTGCGAGCGAACGGAAGTTCCGCGGCTTGTTCGAAAATGTCATGGAAGGCGTGTACCAGACCGCAGCTGACGGGCGCATCCTCGTGGTAAACCCGGCGTTCGTGAGCCTTCTCGGCTATGCAACGGCGGAGGAAATTTACGCCCTGGCGCCCGGTTCCCTGTACTGGTACCCAAGCGACCGCGAGCTGTTCCTGCGCCGTGTTGCGACAGCCGGAGAGTTGCGCAACGAAGAAAATCTGCTCCGCCGCAACGACGGCTCCATGCTCGTGGTCGTGGATAATTGCCGCGTCATACGGGACCGCGATGGGCGCGTCACCGGGTACGAGGGCACGCTCACCGACATCACGGAACGCAAGCGCGCAGAGACTGCGGTGTTTCAGGCGAAGGAGCGTGCGCAGGTGACCCTGCAGTCCATTGGCGATGCGGTGATCACCACGGATGCGGATGGCCGGATCGATTACCTGAACCCCGTTGCTGAAAGCTTGATCGGTTGGGCGAGCCATGAGGCGCAAGGCCATCTGATCGGCGAGGTGATGACCGTCATAGATGAGGCCACCCATGAGGTGACCGAAAGCCCGGTCATGCGCAGCCTGCGCGAGGGTCAGGTTCTCGGCCTCTCGGAGCACACCGTCCTCGTCATTCGCCGCGGTCAGGAAATTGCCATTCAGGATTCCGCTGCACCGATCCGTGATCGTGCCGGCAATCTGATCGGCGCCGTGATGGTGTTCCATGACGTCAGCAAGGAACGGCGGCTGCATCGCGCCTTGCACTATCAGGCGAGCCACGATGCGCTCACCGGTCTCATCAACCGGCGCGAGTTCGAGAGCCGCTTGACCACGGCTGTCGAGGATGCGCGCCGCGAGAAAGAAGCACGGCACGCGCTTCTCTATCTTGACCTGGATCAGTTCAAATTGGTCAACGATACCTGCGGGCATCCGGCCGGCGATCAACTGCTGAAGCAAATTACCGGCGTTCTGCAATCTCGGGTGCGCAGCGGCGATACCCTGGCCCGACTCGGTGGCGACGAATTCGGCATATTGCTGCTCGACTGCACGTTGGAGCAGGCCCTGCGTGTGGCTGAAAATCTGCGTCAGGCCATCCGCGAATATCGCTTCGTCTGGCAGGCCGAGGCCTTGAGCGTCGGTGCCAGCATTGGCGTCGTCGAGATCACGCATGAAACGCCGACGGTGTCGGCGGTCATGAGTGCAGCCGACGTGGCCTGTTATTCGGCCAAAGACTCGGGCCGCAACCGGGTGCGACTCTACAAAGCCGACAACGTTCCGGAGCGTCACCGCGAGATGAACTGGGTGTCGAAGCTGACACGGGCTTGCGACGAGAGCGCCTTCGAACTGTATTTCCAGCCCATCGTGGCCATCGATGCGACCCTGAAAGACCGCGAGCATTTCGAATTGACGCTGCGCCTGACCGACGAATCGGGCCTGCTCGTGGCGCCGGCCGAATTTTTACCGGCAGCCGAACGCTACAACGTCATGCCTTCCATCGATCGCTGGGTGGTGCGCGAGGCGCTGGATCGCGTCGTTCATCATCCCGAATCCGGCGTCAAACCTTTTACGGTCGCGGTCAACCTGTCGGGCACCTCGCTCAATGACGAGCGCTTTCTCGACTACCTGATCAACGAGTTGTCGAACCGGCATCTGGCCGCGGGGGCGATTTGCTTCGAGATCACAGAAACCGCAGCAATCTCGAATCTGGGCAATGTGGTGCATTTCATGCGCGAGCTCAGGGCGCGCGGTTGTCACTTTGCCCTCGATGATTTCGGCAGCGGTCTGTCCTCCTTCGTGTATCTGAAGAGGCTGCCGGTGGACTACCTGAAAATAGACGGGCAGTTCGTCGAGAACGTGACGCGCGATCCCATCGACCGAAGCATGGTCGAGGCTATCGGCAAGGTGGGCAAAGCCATGGGGATTGCCAGCATCGCAGAGCGCGTTGAGTCGGCCGAGGTGCTCGCCGAGCTGCAGCGCTTGGGAATAGGCTACGCACAAGGATTTCACATCGCCCGGCCGCGACCCAGCACCGAATTTCCGTACCTGCGCTAGTCGGAGTTCTGTGCGTTGAGGAAAAGACGCGATCTGTCAGTAAATCAATCCCACCCGCCGTTCATCAACCATACTCATAGCCGAATTGATATTCAGCACCCCACGGACCAGGCCGCGCGCGAATATCGATGCGTGACCGCGAAATTCCACGACCAATAAATGGGTGAGGCCTGTACCCTGAAAATCTCATAGAGCTCAAGGACGGTAAGAGTATTGAGCGGCGGTCCGCACCAAAAATGACGAACCCCTTTCACGGAGCCGCCGCACGGCGGCCTGTCATCAAGTGACGTGCGGGTCTGGGCTTACCGTTGCGCGGTCAGACCTGCCAGGTAGTTGGCTAATCTTTCCACTTGGTCGTCAGGTACGGGTGCGCCGTAAGCGGACCGCATCTTCATGACCTCGGCGCGCCATTCCGGTGTTTTAAGAGCTGGCTGCCGCAAAACCATTCCGGCGGAATGGCACGTCAGGCAATAGGTTGCGGCCATCTCTGCCCCCTCGCCGGGCGGAAAGGCCTCCTCGCTCGCGGGCAACTCAACCGTCACGGGCGCCCCCCGAAAAAGCATCGCCGCGTGGCGGCCGGGCGGTCGGGCGGCGACGGCAGCCTGCCAAATCCCCAGTCCGCATGCGGCAA
>CAZZZU010000010.1:42704-57487 GCA_964658805.1 uncultured Steroidobacteraceae bacterium | reverse complement strand
GCATGAAGCGCAGATACGGCGGCAGCAGTTCCGCCGCCTTGTCCATGATGAAGACACGCTTGACGTACAACTGCACGCCACTCTTCTGGTCGCGCTCGTAGAGGTCAAACGGCGCGCGCTTCGGCAGGTACAACAGCGACGTGTACTCGAGATTGCCCTCGACCTTGTTGTGCGCCCAGGCCCGCGCGGCTTCCATGTCGTGCGTCAGATGCTTGTAGAACGCCTGATAGTCCTCATCCTTCAATTCAGCTTTGGGCCGGGTCCAGAACGCCTTGGCTTGATTGATGGTTTCTTCGGTATCGCCGTCCTTGAGGACGATAGGAAGATTGAGATGATCCGAGTATTTTCGCACCAGCGTGCGCAGCCGCCCCGGCTCCAGAAACTCCTTGTCCTCCTCGCGCAAATGCAGGATGACCTCCGTGCCCCGCTCCGCTTTGTCGTCCGGTTGAATCTCGTACTGGCCTTCGCCGTCCGAGTCCCAACGCACCCCTGGCGCATCGCTGCTTTTGGTCAGCACGGTAACTTTGTCGGCGACGATGAAGCCGGAATAAAAGCCGACGCCGAACTGACCGATAAGCTGCGCATCCTTGGCGTTGTCACCACTCATCGTTTCGAGAAATTTTTTGGTGCCCGAGCGCGCGATCGTGCCCAGATTTTCAATCACTTCCGCCTCGGTCATGCCGATGCCGTTGTCCTTGACACTCAAGGTACCCGCAGCGGCATCCGGCGCAAGCGTGACGCCGAGCGTATCGGTGCCTAACATTTCTGGTTTCGCGAGCGCTTCGAAGCGGAGCTTCTCACACGCGTCCGAGGCGTTCGAAATGAGCTCGCGCAAGAATATCTCCTTGTGCGAATAGAGCGAATGGATGACCAACCTCAGGACCTGCTTGGTCTCGGCTTGGAACTCTTTGACTTGCGGCTTGGTTTCTGTCGTCATGATCCTGATTTCAAATGAAGTGACCTCATGGCAAAAAGCGGTTCATCGACGGCGGTGTGGGCAGCGCTGATCGGCAACCTGCTCGTTGCTGCAGCAAAATTCACTGCGGCTGCCCTTACCGGCTCGGCGGCGATGCTGAGCGAGGCCGTGCACTCACTCGTCGATACCGTGAATGAGGTATTGCTGCTATACGGCATCAAACGCTCGGCGCGCCGCGCCGACCAATCCCACCCTTTGGGTTACGGGCGTGAATTGTACTTCTGGAGCTTCGTCGTGGCATTGCTTATATTCGCCCTGGGCGCGGGCGTCTCGGCGTACGAGGGCGTGGACCACCTGCGCTTCCCGCAAGCCATCGAGCGGCCGTCGATCATTTTTGGGGTACTCGCCGTCTCCCTGATCTTCGAAGGGGCTTCCTGGATAGTCGGCATCAGGGCCTTCCGCCGTACCAAGGGCGATTTGAGCTGGTGGGACGCTTTTCGCCGGTCCAAGGATCCGCCTACCTTCATCGTGGTATTCGAGGACAGCGCGGCGGTACTCGGCATCCTGGTGGCCGCGGCAGGCACGACGGCCGCCTTGCTCACGGGCGACAACCGCTGGGACGGCATCGCCTCGCTCGTCATTGCATTGCTGCTGGCCGCCGTGGCGGCATTGCTGGCGCGCGAATCCAAAGAACTTCTGATCGGCGAGAGGGCTGACCCGGCAGTGAGCGATTCCATCCTGCGCATCGCGGCAAACATCAAGGGCGTGTGTCGCGCCAACGGTATCGTTACGGTGCAACTCGCGCCGGATAATGTCATCGCCACCTTAAGCCTGGATTTTTTCGATGTATTGCGCGCACCCGAAATCGAACTCGCCGTCGTCGAACTCGAGCGTCAGATTCGCGAGAAGCATCCTGAGGTCTCGTCGGTGTTCGTCAAACCGCAAAGCGTTCAGACCGCCGCGGCATGGCATAAAGACGCGACCGCCATGATGACCGCGGACGAGACCGTCGGTGACGGCTGAATCAGCGCCAGTCAGCACGCGGATCGAAGTCAAAATCGGTGCGCATCTGTTCGTAACGTTGTTTCGCCTGTGCCGAGTCGGCAGGCGGGGTCACGAGTTTCAGGATGACAAGCTGATCGCCGCCCGGATTGCCGGGAAACCCGCGCCCCCGGAGGCGTAACTTCTGACCCGACTGGGCGCCGGCCGGCACGGTCACTTCGACGCGCCCGCCCAGTGTCGGTATCGCCACCCTGGCGCCCAGTGCGGCTTCCCACGGCGCCAGCGGCAGCTCCACATGCACATCCTTGCCCGCCATGGTGAAGAGCGGATGCGGGCTGATGCGGACGTGAAACAGGAGTGCCGGCCGTCCCGCCCCACTGGCAATGCGCAGCGCCTGTCCGTCAGTCACCCCGGCTGGAATGGTGACGTCGATTTGCCGGGTCTGACCGTTCTCGTTCAAAACGACGCGCCGCTTCGTGCCTGCAAAGGCTTCTTCCACGCGGATATCGAGATGGCCCGCCTCTGCCGTCGCCGGCGCGTTCCCGGGAGCGCCGCCGGCACCGAACAACGACGAGAAGAAATCACTGAAGCCATTCAGGTCGGAGAAGCGCTGATTGGCGCCGCCCTGAGCAAATTTTTGAGCCCAGTCAGGTGGCGGCCTAAATTGCTGGCCGCTGCGGTAATTCCGGCCAAGTTGATCGTAGGCGGCGCGTTTCTCCGGGTCCCGCAGCACCTCGTAGGCTTCCTGGACTTCCTTGAACCGGTCCTCGGCATTGCGCTCCTTGCTGACATCCGGATGGTATTTTCGGGCCGCCTTGCGATAGGCGCGCTTGATGTCCTCGGCCGCGTCCCCACGGGCTACACCGAGAATCTCGTAATAATCCTTGTATTGCATGCAGACTCGTTAACTATCTATATTTTTCAGCAACATGGCTACTTGAATTTGAACAGGAACATCCCGACCATTCCATTTGCCGCGTCACCATATTGCGGTTATTTTCCGCAAAGAAAAGGTTCATGAAGCGCATTTTTCTCTTCGTTCTGACCAACCTGGCTGTGCTCGCCTTGCTCACCGCGATCCTGTTTGTGGTTGAGCGGACTTTCGGCCTGCCGCTCGGCGGCACTGGCCTGGGCGCTTTGCTGGCATTCGCTGCAATCATGGGTTTCGGCGGAGCGCTGTTATCGCTCGCCCTCTCCAAATGGAGCGCCAAACGCATGCTGGGCGTGCGCGTGATCAGCGCGCCGGAAACCGAGCAGGAACGCTGGCTCCTCGACAGCGTTCGGCAACTTGCGCACCGCGCCCGGATTTGCATCCCTGAAGTGGGCATATTCGAATCGGAAGAGATGAACGCCTTTGCTACCGGGGCACGCCGCAACGCCGCGTTGGTGGCCGTCAGCACGGGCCTGCTTCGAGGCATGTCGCGCATGCAGGTCGAGGCGGTACTGGGTCACGAAATCACGCATGTCGCAAACGGGGACATGGTGACACTCGCGCTCCTTCAGGGCGTGTTAAATACCTTCGTGATATTCTTGGCGCGCGTCGTCGGCAGCATCGTCGACCGGACATTGTTGAAGAACGATCGCGGCGAGGCTGGTATCGGTTTTTTCCTGACCACCCTGCTTGCGCAGTTCGTGCTTGGCATTTTCGCCAGCCTGATCGTGTGCTGGTATTCGCGCCGTCGGGAGTTTCGAGCCGACCGCGGCGGCGCGATTTTGGTGAGCAGCGGCGGAATGATCGATGCGCTGCGGATGTTGAAACGCAGTCATGGAGAACCCATGCCCCCGCAGATGCAGGCATTAAGTATCAATACCGGCAGGGCGGACGGCTTCATGCGGCTATTCATGAGCCATCCCCCATTAGACGAGCGCATCGCTGCTTTACAACTCCAGCAAGCACATTTAGGAATTCTATGACCTCGGAAAATGAGATCGCGATGGATGCACCCGGGCAACGAGTGAATCGGGAGATCTCGCGCTGGATCGGGAACAATGACTTTTCGACCCGTCCCAAAGATGTGGAAGCACTGCGCGATGCAGGCAATCACGTCAATTGGCTGCGTGCGTTGCCATTCTTCCTGCTACACGCGGCCTGCCTGGGCGTGATCTGGGTCGGCGTCAGCTGGTTCGCGTTCGGCGCTGCCGTTTTTATGTATGTGATCCGCATGTTTGCGATCACCGGCTTTTACCATCGCTACTTTTCTCACCGTACCTTCAAAACGTCGCGCGTGGCGCAGTTCATCTTCGGGGTGTGGGGCGCGACGGCGGTGCAGCGGGGGCCGATCTGGTGGGCTGCGCATCACCGTCATCACCACGTGCACGCGGACAAGATCGACGATGTGCATTCGCCGGTGCAGCACGGCTTCTGGTGGAGTCACATGTTGTGGTTCCTGTCGGACAAGCATTTCGCGGCCGATTTGTCGCGGGTCAAAGATTTGTTGAAGTTTCCCGAATTGCGCTTTCTGGACCGTTTCGACGTAGTCGTGCCGAGCGTGCTGGGCGCAGCTGTATTCTCGCTCGGCATGGTTCTGGAGCGCTTCGCACCGGGCCTCGGCACGACCGGCTGGCAGTTGTTGGTATGGGCGTTCTTCATCTCCACGGTGGCGCTGTATCACGGCACCTACACCATCAATTCGCTGTCCCACGTGTTTGGCAGCAGGCGTTATCGAACCGATGATGACAGTCGCAATAACCCGCTTCTTGCCGTGATCACGTTGGGCGAGGGCTGGCACAACAATCACCATCATTATCCGGCCTCGGTGCGCCAGGGATTTTATTGGTGGGAATTTGATTTTACTTTTTACATTTTGAAGGCCATGTCCTTTTGCCGCTTGGTATGGGACCTCAAGCCGGTTCCCGCCGCGGTCCGCGAAGGCGGCGCCAAGCGCCTCTAAGGAAGCTGCAGGGACGGCGTTTTCGCATCCGACGGTCCCCGATCCGCGAATACACGGTATGCGAATAGCAGTGATTGGAGCGGGAATTTCGGGGATGCTCGTGGCGCGTCGCTTACACGAGGCGGGGCACGAGATCACTCTCTTCGAGGCCGGCGACTACGTTGGTGGCCATACCCACACCGTCGACGTGGAGTCGGCAGGCCGAAGCTACGCGGTGGATACCGGGTTCATCGTGTTCAACGACTGGACCTATCCGAGATTCATCGCGTTGCTGGATGAGCTTGACGTCGCCTGGCAGCCAAGCGCCATGAGTTTCAGCGTCCGCAGCGAGCACACCGGTCTCGAATACAACGGCACCAGCCTGAACACCTTGTTTGCGCAACGCATGAACCTCGCGCGACCGTCCTTCCTGCGCATGGTGCAGGACATTCTGCGCTTCAACCGACACGCACCGAGTGTGCTGACCGCGGGCGCAGCCGAGATCACGCTGGGGGCTTACCTTGAACAGCAGGCGTACTCTCGCTACTTCATCGAGCACTACATCATTCCGATGGGCGCTGCCGTCTGGTCTTCACAACCGCGCGACATGCTGACTTTTCCGGCACGCTTTTTTGTCGAGTTTTTTGCCAATCATGGTTTTTTGAATGTTTCGCAGCGGCCGATCTGGCGGGTCGTGCAAGGTGGGTCACGGGAGTATGTCAAACGACTCACGGCGCCTTACGCGGCGCGCATCCGGCTCAAGGCCCCGGTGGAGTCGATTGCGCGTCAGCCCCATCAGATCGCCGTGCGCCTGAGAAGTGGCACGGTGGAGCATTTTGACCGGCTGTTTCTGTGCTGCCATAGCGACCAGGCCAAAGCACTGTTGTCCGATGCCTCGGGCGCCGAGGACGAGATCTTGGGCGCCATCAAGTATCAGGAGAACAAGGCGGTTTTGCACACCGACGCACGCCTCATGCCACAAAACCGTCGGGCGTGGGCGGCCTGGAATTATTATGTGCCGGCGCAGCCTGCCGAGCGCGTCACCGTGTCGTATAACATGAACATCTTGCAGTCCCTGAGCGCGCGCGAGCAGTTTCTCGTCAGCCTCAATCCCGTGCAGGATATCGATCCCGACAAGGTCCTGCACCGATACGTTTACCATCATCCCGCCTTCACGCTCGCCGCAGTGGCAGCGCAGCGGCGTCGCAGCGAGATCAACGGCGTCAATCGCACGTATTATTGCGGTGCCTATTGGGGCTACGGTTTTCACGAGGATGGTGTGAACAGCGCACTGGCGTCATTGGCAGCATTTGAGAGGCGCGAGATTCATGCACAGCCGCATCTACAAAGGGTGGGTTGAGCATCGGCGCTGCGTGCCGCGCGCGCACCGCTTCCGCTATCGACTGTTCATGCTGTATATCGATCTTGCCGAACTACCGTCGTTGTTCGACGGCGTGCCGTTCTGGTCTGCGCGCCGCCGCGCGCTCGCCTGGTTCAAGCGCAGCGATTACCTGGGTCCGACCGAGGTGTCGCTGGACGTCGCCGTGCGGGATCTGGTCGAACGACGCACCGGCCGGCGACCGGGTGGTCCCGTTCGCCTGCTCGCGCATTTGCGCTACTTCGGCTACTGCATGAACCCGGTCAGTTTTTACTACTGCTTCGATGCCGGCGGCACGGTGCTTGAAACGATCGTGGCGGAAATCACGAATACACCTTGGGGCGAGCGACATCAGTATGTATTGCCGATTTCAGGCACGGCACGCCTGAAGCGCATCGATTTCGACAAGGAGTTTCATGTATCGCCCTTCATGGAAATGGGAATGCGCTATGAGTGGTGTTTCAGCAGCCCGGACCAGCGCCTCTTCGTGAACATGCGAAACCGCAGCAACGCGACACAGGTGTTCGACGCCACCCTGTCGCTGCAGGGGGTGCCGCTGACGCGTGCCGGCCTGCTCGGCGTCTTGTGCGCTTTTCCCGCCATGACCGCACAAGTGGTGCTGGGCATCTATTGGCAGGCGTTCAGACTTTGGCTGAAGCGGGTGCCCATCCATGATCATCCGAAAACAATGACGAGATCACGACCGGAGGAAGTTTGAAAGACGACGCGACAGTGTTCGATGGTTCCCCCGCGCAGGCGCAGCCCAACGTAACGCGCTCGATATTGGCGCGCCTGGCGCGCGCCGCACTCTTCTCCCGCCTGCGTCGCATTCGCTATGGCAGGCTGCGCATCATCGATGGCGCGCAGGTGGAAACGTTCGGTGAGGTCAGCACCGAGGGGCCCTATGACGCTTGCATCGTGGTACGCGATCAGGGCTTTTACGCCGACGCCGTATTTGCCGGAACGACCGGTGCGGGCGAAGGCTACATGGACGGTCGCTGGGAATGCGACAAACTGACGGATCTCGTACGGTTGATGGTGCGCAATCGCGATTCCATGAACGACGTGGATTCCGGCATGTCGCGCGTGAGCGCGCCCCTTTTCAAGGCGGCCCATCGCCTGAATCGGAACACCGCGAGCGGCAGCCGCCGCAACATCGCTGCGCACTACGATCTGGGCAATGATTTTTTCAGATTGTTTCTCGATGAGACCATGGCCTACTCCTGCGGCATCTTCGAGACGCCTGCCAGTACGCTTTACGAGGCATCGATTGCAAAATTCGATGCCGCCTGCAGCAAGCTTGCGCTGGTACCCGGGCAGCATTTGCTGGAGATCGGCACGGGCTGGGGCGGACTCGCGATTCATGCTGCCAGGAAGTTCGGCTGCCGTGTCACCACGACCACCATCTCACGAGAACAATACGACTTTGCCCGCGAAAACGTGGCGCGCAACGGCCTCGAGGGTCAGGTCACGGTGCTGTTGGAGGACTATCGCGAATTGACCGGGCGCTTCGATGCGCTGGTCTCCATCGAGATGGTCGAAGCCGTAGGCCACCACTTCTTAGGCACTTATTTTCGCAAGTGCGGAGAACTGCTCGAACCCTCCGGCGCCATGCTGCTGCAGGCCATCACCATTCGCGATCAATTTTACGAACAGGCCCGGCGGTCGGTCGACTTCATTCAGCGCTATATATTCCCAGGCAGCTTCATCCCGTCGATTCGCGCGCTCAGCGGTGCGATTGCCGACGAGACCGATCTGAACGTGTTTCATCTGGAAGACATCGGGCCGCACTATGCGACGACGTTGAAGACGTGGCGCGAGCGGTTCACCGCGCGGCTTCCCGAGGTACGCGCACTCGGGTACAGCGAGCGGTTCATCCGCATGTGGGAGTACTATCTTTGCTACTGCGAGGGTGGCTTCGAGGAGCGGCAATTGGGCACGGTACAGATGCTATTGACGAAGCCGCGATCGCGACGCGCGGCCCTGGCGACCGTGCATGCCGCGGCCCCCTAGCCCTGCCACCTTAGCCGAACTCAGAGCGGCGGTCGGGCCTGGCGGATGGCTCGACGCGGCTGCCGACATAGCGCCCTACCTGGTTGATCAGCGTCGCCTCTATCAGGGGGCTACGCCACTGGTATTGCGGCCGGACGACACCGCGACGGTCTCACGAATTCTGGCCATCTGCGATCGCGACGAGATCGCGGTCGTTCCGCACGGCGGAAACACCAGTTACTGCGGCGGTGCCACGCCGGACGAGTCGGGCACGCAGGTGGTGCTGTCAATGCAGCGCATGCAGCGGGTGCGCCACGTCGACCCGGACAATGATTCGATGATTCTGGAAGTGGGTGTGACCCTGGCGGCCGCGCAGGCCGCGGCACGCGACGTCGATCGACTCTTTCCCTTGAGTCTTGGCTCGGAAGGCACGGCGCAGATCGGCGGCAACCTGTCCACCAACGCAGGCGGCACCACCGTCCTGCGTTACGGCATGATGCGGGACCTGGTCTTCGGCCTGGAGGTGGTTCTGGCCGATGGGCGCATCGTGGCGGGCCTCAAGAGCCTGCGTAAGGACAACACCGGCTACGACGTCAAATCGTTGTTCATCGGTGCCGAAGGCACGCTCGGCGTCATCACCGCCGCTGCATTGAAATTATTCCCAACGCCCAAGGATTCCGCCACCGCGCTGGTCGGACTCGATTCGCCACGCCACGCCATCGATCTGCTGCAGCGATTGCGCGCGGCCGGCGATCAGGTCACCACCTTCGAGTTGATGCCCCGTATCGCGGTTGAATTGACCGTACGGCTGGTTGAGGGAGTTGCAGACCCGTCGGGCTTCGGCACGCCCTGGTACTGTCTGGTCGAACTGACCACACCCAATCCGCAGGCGAATCTGACGACGCTCCTGGCGGCGGAACTCGAGAGCGCCGTCGAAGCCGGTGTGATCCGCGATGCGATGCTCGCCAGCTCACTGGCACAAGCCGCAAATATGTGGAAATTGCGCGAGTCCGTGCCTGAGGCGCAGCGCCGTTTTGGCCCGAGCATCAAGCACGACGTCTCAGTACCCGTCTCGCAGATACCGACGTTGATCGAGCAAGGCACGGCACTCGCTCACCGCATCGCGCCTGAAGGCCAGGTCATCTCTTACGGTCACGCGGGCGACGGCAATCTGCATTTCAACCTCAGCCAAACTCCCGGAACCGACCGGCAACTGTTTTTGTCGCGTACGCACCCGCTCGAGGAGGCCATGTTCGACCTGGTGGAGAGCCTCGGCGGCAGCATCAGCGCGGAGCACGGGATCGGCCGGCTGAAGGCGGCCGAATTCGCGCAGCGCGCCGATCCGGTGGAACTCGCGGTGATGCATGCCTTGAAGCGCGCACTCGATCCCAAAGGCATCCTGAACCCGGGCAAGGTGCTGTGCGTGCCCTGACCTTGCCGATCGTCACGGCCCGTCTGACGTTGCGCGATTTCGTCGCCGCCGATTACGAAGCGGTGTTCGCTTACTCATCCGATCCGCGCGTGACGCGCTATTTATTCTTTGGGCCACGCGATGGTCATGCGACCCACGCCTATCTCGAGGACATCATCTCCTCCCAGAACGAACGCCCGCGTACCCGTTTCGAATTGGCAGTGGTGGAGACGCTCTCGGGTCGCCTGATCGGTGCCTGCGACCTGTCGTTGGTGGAATCGAACGTGTTCGACCTGGGGTATATGTTTGGGACTCCCGATTGGGGTAAAGGTTATGCGACCGAGGTGGCAAACGCCCTCGCTGACGCGGCCTTCCTGCAGATGCGCGCCGAACGCGTTATCTCCACCGTCGATGTCAGCAACGTGGCATCGATGCACGTGCTCGAAAAGGTTGGCATGCGCTGGGAGGCGGTGTACCGCAAACACCGGCGTGCGAAGAACCGCTGGTGGGACTGTCACCTGTTCATATTGCCGCGCACGGTCTGGGAAGCTGAACGCCAGGCGCTGTCCGTCAAGCCGGCCTAACGATCTTTTTCAGCGTCGTCCTTGGCTGCCTGCTCGCGGGCACGCTGTTTGGCCCGCTCGAGCACGTCCGCATCCGGCATGCCTTCCTGCGTGCTGTTGCGCAGACGCAGAAGAAAGGCCACCAGGATGCCAACGACCACAAGGATGATCAGGACGGTTTTCAGCATGTCGTCAACTCCTTATCCGTATCAGGCCTTCCTGCGATGCACTCGCGATCAGCACCCCGTCGCGCTTGAATATGCTGCTGCGGGTAAAGCCGCGCGCACCCGATGCGCTCGGACTCTCGATGGCGTGCAGCAACCAGTCGTCGACCCGCACACTCCGGTGAAACCACATGGCATGATCGAGACTCGCGAGCACCAACTGCGGCGAGACAAGCGGTATGGCGTGCGGCTTCAACGCAGTGTCCAGCAGGTGAAAGTCCGAGACGTAGGCGAGCAGGCAGCGATGCAACGCCTCATCATCAGGTAGCTTATCCACGGCACGAAACCACACGTACTTGAGCGGCGGCCCGTGGGTTTTGCGCAGCCAGTCGGTTGGCTCGACCGGTCTGAACTCGAATGGCCGTTTTTGCGACAGCAGACGCCGCACGCTTTCCGGCGCACCGGCATCGAGCAGCATGCGGGAATGTTCCGCCAGATCGGTCAGATCCTCCGGCGGCGGAACCTGCGGCATGTCGATCTGATGGTCAAGGCCCTGCTCGGGTGACTGAAAGGAAGCCGACATGTTGAAGATCTGTTGGCCATGCTGGATGGCCACCACCCGGCGAGTGGCGAAATGCTTGCCATCCCAGGCACGGTCGACCTCGTAGACGATGGGTGAGTTGAAATCGCCACGCCGCAGGAAATAAGCGTGCAGTGAATGTACGCTGCGGCCATCGACAGTGGCGGTGGCAGCGGATAACGCCTGACCCAATACCTGCCCGCCGAAAACCTGCGGACTGCCGATATCGCGGCTCTGTCCGCGAAACAGGTTGATCTCGAGCCGCTCGAGGGTCAGGACCTTGACCAGGTCTTCGAGCAGCTGATCCATTTCAGTCCGACGCTTCGTCGGCGACGCCGAGTCTCTTTTGCATGATGGGACTGGTGGTCGTGTATTGTAGAAACTGCCTTTTTTCCGGGAACAGGTGGTGTTGTACGGCGAAAGCTGCAAGCGCCGCCTCGTGAAACCCGCTCAAAATCAGTTTCTTCTTGCCGGGATACGTATTGATGTCGCCGACCGCGAATATGCCCGGCACGCTCGTCTGAAATTTTTCCGTGTCGACTTTCAGCGCGCGTTTCTCGAGTTCCAGGCCCCATTCGGCAATCGGCCCTAATTTCGGGTGCAGGCCAAAGAACGCCAGCACGTGGTTCGCGGGCACGTGGCGCGTTTCTCCCTGCGCTGTCTTGATGCCGGCGCCGGTCAGGCGACCGACATCCTGATAAAGCTCTACCACGTTGCCTTCCAGGACCGTCATTTTGCCGGCTTGCACCAGCGCTTGCATGCGGGCGACCGAGGCCGGCGCGGCGCGAAAATCCGCACGGCGATGTACCAGCGTCAAGGAGCGAACCTTGGCGCACAAGGCGAGAGACCAGTCGAGTGCAGAGTCGCCGCCGCCACAAATCACGAGATCCTGATCGTAAAATTCGGCTGCCGAGCGCACGCGATAATGAATGTGCCGGCCCTCCAAGGTATCCGCGTCCGGCACGACCAGCCGCCGCGGCTGAAATGAACCCACGCCACCGGCAATGATCACGGCACCGGCATCGAAGCGATTGCCGGCTGACGTCGCCACGATAAACCGGCCGCCTGCCTGCGGCTGCACCTCAGTGACTTCCTGGCCGAGATGAAATGTCGCGTTGAATGGCTTGGCCTGCTCGATCAGTCGATCGATCAATTCCTGCGCGCCGCAAATGGGCAGCGCGGGTATGTCGTAGATCGGCTTCTCCGGATAGAGCTCCGTGCACTGGCCACCGGCTGCTGGAAGTGAATCGATGATGTGACTGCTGATCCCGAGCAGTCCCAATTCGAAGATCTGGAATAGGCCGCAAGGCCCTGCACCAATGATGATGCTTTCGACTGATGTTGCCGTCATGGGTCGCGAATTGTATCCGAATGCGCTGGAGGGTGCGGTAACCTCGTCCCATGACCACTTTGGTATGGTTTCGACAGGATTTTCGCGTCTCGGATAACCCGGCGCTGCACGCCGCGGCCCAGTTGGGCAGCGTCGTACCGGTGTGCATATTCGCGCCGCATGAGGAGCAGGCATGGCAGCTGGGCGGTGCTTCGCGCTGGTGGCTGCATCAGAGTCTGCAACGGCTCGCGGCAGACCTCAAACGGCTGGGCTCGCAGCTCATCCTGCGCGTCGCCGAGGATTCGCTCGCGACCTTGCAGCAGCTTGCGCAGGAATGCGGCGCAAGCCGTGTTTTTTGGAATCGGCGCTATGAGCCGGCAACGATCGCCCGTGACCACGGCATTCGCGATGCGCTACGCGCCGCGAATTACGAGACGCGCAGCTTCAACGGCGCGCTGCTGCACGAGCCGTGGGAGATCAAGAATAAGAGCGGTGGGCCTTTTCAGGTGTTCACGCCCTATTGGCGCCATTGCATCGGCCGTCCCGATCCACCGGAACCGCTGCCGACCCCGCGCACCCTGAATGCGCCTGACCGATGGCCGACGACGGTGCCCCTCGATGCATTTGCGCTGCAGCCCAAGATTGACTGGGCTGCGGGGATGCGCGCGGCGTGGGAGCCGGGATCGAAGTCCGCGAAACAGCGCCTGGAACGTTTTCTCGAGGGCTATTTCGATCAATATCCCACCACGCGCGATCAGCCTGGCGTACCGGGTACCTCGATGCTGTCGCCGCATCTGCACTTCGGGGAAATCTCGCCGCGCGAGGTTTGGCACGCCGTACGGCGCTTTGCGCTCAACCGCGGTCAGCACACGACCTGGCGGGACTCCACCTTCCTGAAGGAGCTCGGCTGGCGCGAGTTCGCACATCATCTATTGTTTTTTTTCCCGGAAACCACCGAGAAGCCGCTGCGAGCGGCGTTCGCGCGCTTTCCGTGGAAGCCGAACGAGACGGCGCTGCATGCCTGGCAACGCGGTCAGACCGGTTATCCCTTGGTCGATGCCGGCATGCGGCAGCTCTGGCAGAGCGGCTGGATGCACAATCGGGTGCGGATGCTGACGGGTTCGTTTCTGGTGAAGCATCTGCTCCTGTCCTGGAACGAAGGCGCGCACTGGTTTTGGGACACGCTGGTCGATGCCGACCTCGCCGCCAACACCCTCAACTGGCAATGGGTCGCAGGCTGCGGGGCCGACGCCTCGCCGTATTTTCGAATCTTCAACCCCACCACCCAAGCCAGCAAGTTCGATCCTGACGGCACCTACATCCGGCGCTGGGTGCCGGAACTCGCGCAACTGCCACCGCCTTACATCCATGAACCATGGGTCGCACCGCCTGCGATTTTGCAGCAGGCCGGTGTGGTGCTGGGCAAAACCTATCCGCGGCCGATCGTCGATCATGCGCAGGCGCGCGTTGCCGCGTTGGCGGCGTTGGCAACTTTGCGCGACTAGCGGCGCTCATGCACACGATACGCACGCTGAACCGCGGGCTGACTGTGCTCTTCGAGCTGAACCGACTGGGGCGCGCTGCCGTCAACACACTCGCCGGCGCTGCCCGCTTGCCGCGGACCACGACCTTCCGCATTCTCGAGACCTTGCGTTCGGCAGGGTATGTGGAGCGCGATGCAGAGGACGACTGTTATCGAGCGACCATCATGGTACGTGCGCTATCCGACGGTTTCGATGACGGAGCCCTGCTGGCGCACGTGGCGCGGCCGCTGCTTGCGGATCTCGCCACGCAGCTGGTCTGGTCGCTCGCCCTGGCAACGCCTGCCGGGGCGGCCATGCTGATTCGCACGAGCACCGAGTGCCGCATCGAGGGCGCGCCCGAACACTGCGGCCCAGGCTGTCGCCTCCCCATGCTGGCCGCCGCCGCCGGTCGGGTCTATCTCGCGTTTTGCTCGCCCGCGCAGCGCGAGGCGCTGCTCGAGTTGCTGGTGCGCTCGTCGCAGCCGGAGGATCGCCTGGCGCGTAACCGTCCCGAGGTCGATCGTCTGCTGAATGAAACGCGGACGCAAGGCTACGGCGTGGCCCAGCGCGCACAACGCACCGCCGACGAGACGAGCCTGGCGGTGCCGGTGCGGGTCAAAGGCCGCCTGCTGGCCACCGTCACCCTCCGCTACACGGCAGGCGCAGTGCCGTTACGCGCCGCCGTGGAGCAGTTCGTGCCCAAGCTGCACGGCCTCGCGTCGCAGATCGAAAGCGGCTTTGGTTAACCGCGCTGCGAGTTACTTGCGCAATACCCGCGTCACGCCGCCCGAGATCAACGAGGTGACGTCGAGGAGCGCGCCTGCCATGGCAAAGCCGTGCGGGGCCGCGAGATATCGTGGCCGCCAGACAGGGTCGAACTTCTGCTTGAACTTGCGCAGGCCTTCGAAGCTGTAAAACATCTCGCCGTAACGCGTCACCATGCGCCCAACCTTGTGCCAGGCCGGCGCCAGCGGATGCTCTTCCAGTCCCGACAGCGGCGCCATGCCGAGATTGAACCATTCGAAGCCGTTTGCCTTGCCCCACAGCATGCACT
>CAZZZU010000010.1:26402-42694 GCA_964658805.1 uncultured Steroidobacteraceae bacterium | reverse complement strand
TGCACTCGATCAGCATGTACTCGATGACATTCTTAGGCGCCTTGTCGTTGAAGCGCATGAGATCCACCGACAATTCGACCCCACGCCCGCGCCACAGATTTGCGAATGCCACGATCTCTCCGGCAGCGCGCACCACGGCTACGTCGAAATGCGCGATGTAGGTCTCCTCGAAAAATCCGAGCGAGAAACGCTTTTCGCCGGCATCTTTCTCGAGCAGCCAATGATCCGACACGGCGCGCAGGGCCGGTAACAGCGGCCCGACTTCACCCCGTGAAATCATCTCGAACGACGCGCCATCGCGACCCGCGCGGCGGTGCGTTTGGCGCAGGTCTGAGCGTGCACCGCCTTCGAGCGAAAACTTCGTCAAGGGTACCCGTGCCTCTTCGCCAAGCTTGCTCAAGTTGAGTCCGAGGTCGATGTACAGCGGCAAATTTTGCGGCGTGACCTGATAGAAAACCGGATGTACCGCCCGGCCGTCGCAATCCTCCATGAATTCCCAGGCGAGTTGCTCGCCGAGTTCGGCCGGCCCAATCGGATCGCCCATGGCCACCCAGCTGTTGCCGCAGATTGCGAACATGATGCAGGCGGTACGGTCCTGGTTGAACAACAGATTCTTGTCGCCGAGCAACGCGAGATTCGCCGTCGTGTCGGTGCTTTGCTCGATGAGCGCCGTCACCGCCGCGATTTCATCGGGCTTCGGCGGCGAGAACGGTGCGTTCGCCGGGCGCAGCACGCGCCACAGTGCGTAGATCGCCGCGATGATCACGGCGAGGAGCGATGCCCGCAGGCTGCGCGGCGCGGACGCATGGAAGGCGAATTCCCACCATAACTCGTTGCCATAGGGCACATGCCGGTAGGCAAACAGCACGATCCACGCCGACGTCAGGAGCACGAGCACCAGCGCGACGATCCAGGGGCCGGAATAATGCTGTTCGAGCAGCGAGGCACGGCGCCCAAAACGTTGCCGCGCCGAGAACAGCGCGACCACCACCGCAGCCAGAATGGTGGCCTCTTCGAAGTCGAAGCCCTTCAGCAGCGACACGATGATGCCGGCACAGAGCAACCAGATGGTCAGCCACCAGGCGGTATTCAACCGCCGGTACAGGCCGTGCGCGATCACCAGCAGGCCGATGCCGACGGCGCTGCCCAAGAGGTGCGACAGTTCGAGGACGGACAAGGGTACGAACCGGCGCAATACCGCGATACGACCGACGAGCCCCGGGGTCGCGCCCGAGAACAAGAGAACGGCACCGGCCACGAACACAGCGACGCCGATGGCCTGCGGCGTGACCGCCGTCAGAAAAGTACGCAGCATCCGAAAGCCGCGCACGGCCGGCGCCCGGTGTTGCCACAGCTCGTGACCGCCGAGCGCTGCGAGCGCGATTCCAAAAGGAATAAAATAATAGACGCAGCGGTACACGATGATGGACCCGAGCAACAGATCCTTGGGTACGCCGGGCAGCAGCAAGAACAGGGCGTACTCGAATACGCCGATTCCACCCGGCAGGTTGCTGATCAGACCTGCTGCCACCGCCAGCAAATAAATACCCGCGAAGGCCGGAAACGTGATCGGTGTGCCGGCGGGCAACAGGACGTATAAGACCGCTGCAGCGCACAGCAGATCAACGACGCCGACCAGCACCTGGGGGAAGGCGATGCGCGGTGCCGGCACCGGTATGCTGAATTTCCATACCTGAATGGGTTTGTCGTGGCGCAGACACACCAGGAGCAGGTAAAGCGCCACCCCGCACAGCATCAGCACGCCCGCAAGCGTCGCGAGGGACGGATGCATGTTGAGCGCCGATACCGTGGTGCCGCTCTGGTATAGCAACGACACGCCGAGCAGCACGCTCGAGCCGAGGCCGAACGTCAAGGTCCCGAATGCGATGATGGTGCCAATCTGCTTGGCGTTCAAACCCAGCGCGGAGTAAGTGCGAAATCGGATCGCGCCGCCGCTCAGCGTCGTCAGGCCGACATTGTGGCCGATCGCATAGCCCATGAAAGAAATGAGTGCGATACGCGGATAGGCGACTCGCGCGCCGGCAAATCGGACCGCTAATGTGTCGTACACGCTCAGGCACGCGTACCCCGCCACGGCGAACAGGGCAGCACGAATCACCTGGACGGTTGGAATGGCGCGCACACGTGCCACTACGTCCTGCCACTTGTACTGCGCCAACAGGTGATGCAGCCAGAAGATCGCCACCAAGAGAAGGACGATTCCGAGGACCGTGGTCCATACCGGAACCTTGCGAGCTGTCGTTTCGTGTGCCAAGCCGCTGATCCTATCAGGATCCCATGACGAGCCTGAAAACTGCTAGGGTTGGCACGTCGCAGCGAGCATAAGAGGTGATGTGAATGAGTGCCACACTGGAAAGCCGGCAGGCGAACATGGACTCGACACAGGTTTACCGCGAAGAGGTCTTCACGGATCGGCGCGTCGGAACCATCCGGCGACTGACCCCCGTGACCCCGGACGGGGCCGACGATACCGCTCGTGCGGTGCTATTCGTCGGCCAGGCGCAGGTCATGACGCCGATGGGCGCGGTGCCCCTGACTTTCGATCTGGAAGCTGCCACGCTCAACGAAGCCGTCGAGAAGTTCGGGCCGGCCGCGGAAACCGCAGTTCAACAGACCATGCGCGAGTTGCAGGAAATGCGCCGCGAGCAGGCATCGTCACTGGTCATTCCGGATGCCGGCGGCGGCCTGGGTGCACCGGATTTACTCGGCCGCGGCAGCCGCAGCCGCCGCTGACCTACGCCTCCAGTGCGTGCCAGCGCGCATACGCGGCTTCGATCTCGGTGGCGATGGCATTCAACCGTTGAACGGCCGCAGCAGCGTCCGCGGCGTTGCGTTGAAAGGCGCGCGGATCGCTCACCAGCGTCTGCAAGTCTGATTGTTCGCCCTCGAGACGTTCGATGGTCTTCGGCAGGTCGGCCAGTTCCCGTTGTTCCTTGAAGGACAAGCGCCGCAGCTTGTCGGCAATGACAGGTGCCGCAGCGGCGGGCGCTGGCCTGGCAGCGCTGCGTTTCGCGCCGACCACTTTGCGCTGCTTCAACCAGTCGCTGTAACCGCCGACGTACTCATTTACCTTGCCGCCGCCCTCGAAGACGAGCGTGCTGGTGACGACGTTGTCGAGGAAGGCGCGGTCGTGGCTCACCAACAGTAACGTTCCGGCATATTCGGCCACCATTTCTTCCAGCAATTCCAGCGTGTCGGCGTCCAGATCGTTGGTCGGCTCGTCCATGATCAATAAGTTACTCGGGCGCGCGAAGAGCCGTGCCAGCAACAGACGATTGCGCTCGCCGCCTGACAACATGCTGACCGGCGAGTTGAGCCGTTCCGGCGGAAAGAGAAAATCACGCAGGTAGCCGGACACGTGCCGCGGCTGCCCATTGACGGTGACCGTGTCGCCGCTGCCACCGGTGACGTTGTCCATGATGGAGGCGGTCAGGTCCAGCTGCTCGCGTTGCTGATCGAAATACGCCAGCGCCAGATTGGTGCCGCGGCGAATCTCGCCCTGCTGCGGCGCCAGCGTACCCACCAGCAACTTGATCAACGTGGTCTTGCCGCAGCCGTTCGGGCCGATGATGCCGATCCGATCGCCGCGCATCACCCGCACCGAGAAATCCTCGACCACCACCTTGTCCTCGAATGCCAGACCGACATGCTCAGCCTCGAAAACCAGTTTCCCGGACGGCGCCGAGTCCTGCACCTTGATGTCGACCGAGCCGAGCCGTTCGCGCCGCTGACCGCGCTCGATACGCAGCTGCTTCAAGGCACGCACCCGACCCTCATTGCGCGTGCGGCGCGCCTCGACGCCGCGGCGGATCCAGACCTCCTCCTGCGCCAGCTTCTTGTCGAACAGCGCCGCGTGCTTGGCTTCATTTTCGAGGGCAGCACGCTTTTGCACGACGTAATCGTCGTAGCCGCCGGGCCAGACGCGCAACTGGCCGCGATCGAGCTCGACAATACGCGTCGCCAGCCGACGTACGAATGCACGATCGTGGCTGATGAACAGCAGCGCGCCGGAAAAATCGAGCATCAGGTCTTCCAGCCATGAGATTGCATCGATGTCGAGATGATTGGTTGGCTCGTCCAGCAGCAACAGGTCGGGATCCGCCGCCAGGGCGCGTCCCAACATCACACGCCGGCGCCAGCCGCCGGACAGGTCGCTCATGCGCGCATCGGCGTCGAGTTCCAGGCGCGCGATGACTTGATCGACCATGAGGGCCGCTTGCCAGTCTTCACCATGTGCCGCGCCGCTCAGCGTCTCGCGCACCGAGATATCGCTCGGCGGCGCCACCTCTTGCGCAAGGCTCGCCACCTTCGCGCCCGGCCGCACCCACACCTCGCCGCTATCCGGGAGGACAGTGCGAAGTATCACGTTGAGGAGCGATGACTTGCCCTCGCCGTTGCGTCCAAGCAAGCAAACCCGCTCGCCCTTGCGGATCTGCAAACCGGCCTGATCGAGCAACGGCTTCAAACCGTAGCTCAAGGATACTTTGTCAAGTCGAACGATAGGCATAGCCGCCCATGGTAAGCGGCACAGGGCCTTCTTAGTAGCCCACCTACAACGAAAGTTGCTGCGGCGCTTTACCGAGTTGCTCCTCGTGTTGCATTCGAAACAGCACAGACGCCGTTGACCAGGCAGTGAATTTGACGACTTACTGATTCAACCAGAGAATGACGCGGTGAACGTGTTCAACGAGGCTTTGGATGGGCTCGGCCGATGGTACGTAACCGTACCGCCGTTTCTAATGGCGCTTTTTTTGGCTGTCTTGTTCTTTCTGACCGGCGCCGGTCAGGCGCGTCTGCAGGCAGCGGGTGAACGGATGCAGCGCTCGGCCGAACGTGAACACGCCCTCGATGAACTGCAGATAGCCTTGTCGCGTTCCGTCAGCGCGCAGCGTGGCTATCTGTTGTCGGGCGACCGTCAATACCTCGACCTGTACAACGCGACCGTCGCTGAAATCGAACCCGCCCTGGAAAAAACGCGGCGTGCCTATGTCCCGGTCGGTAGCACGCTGGCGGATGTGCACAATCTCGAGATACTGATCGGTAAGCGCCTTGCGGATCTCGGTTTGCTGGTAGCGATGCAGGAAAAACAAGGCACCGCCGCCACGACCGCCTTGTTGAACACCAGCATCGGACTCGAGACGGGCCAGGCCATCAACAAGTTGTTGGTACAGTTTCGGGAATACGAGGCCGCACAGCATCGTGACGCCAGCCGCTTCTGGAGTTCCACCCTCTCCTTCAGCCGCTGGATCACTTATGGTGGTATCTTCGTCAACATGCTGCTGATCGGTATCGCATCACGACTGGTGTGGATCGACATCCGCCGGCGCGAATTGCTGAATGCAGATCTGCGCGATCAGAAATTGCGACTGGAGCGAGAAGTCGAGGAGCGAACACGCGAACTCATGGAGCTGTCGACCCACTTGCAAAACGTTGCAGAACGCGAAAAGGCGAGCCTCGCACGCGAGCTACATGACGAGCTGGGCGGGTTGCTGGTCGGCGCGCGCATGGACATTTCGTGGGCAGAGCAACGTCTTGCCAAGACGGACGTCGATATGCAGCAGCGCCTGCGTCGGGTGCAACAATATTTGTCGGAAGGCGTCGACATCAAGCGCCGGATCATCGAGGAGCTGCGCCCGACCTTGCTCGACAATGTCGGTTTGTTTGCAGCGCTGCGTTGGCAGTTGAAGGAAACCTGTGGCCGCGCCGGCATCAAGACGCTCGAATCATTCCCCGCTGAAGAGCCGCATCTCAAGTCCGAAGCTTCAATCGCGCTGTATCGGATCGCGCAGGAAGCGTTCATCAACATCGTGAAACATTCACACGCCACCAACGTCGATGTTTCCCTGGATTTGGACGAGGAAACGCTGCTGTTGCGGATAGCCGACGACGGCCGCGGCATGTCGCCGGAGCGCGCCGCGGCGGCCGGTTCGCATGGCCTGGCCGCGGTGCGACATCGCGTCCGCGCACTGGGCGGGCGGCTCGACCTGCGCAGTCGGGCAGGCGGGGGAACACTGCTCATCGTGCAAGTGCCCGCGGGCAATGCGCTCGAGGCGCGATTTAGCGCACTGCACAACGAGCGCACCGCAAGCTGAGCTAGAATCGGGGTCGCGAACCCGGCATATTGACCGATGAATGCGACAAAGGAATGGGAAGCATGTTAATCGGCTTTAGTCTGCAAAATTTCCGCTCGTTCTTGCGCGAGCAGTACTTCAGCTATTCGGCCTCGTCGGATCGCACGCATGAGTCGACGCACTGCGTGCGCACCGGCATGAAGGCGATTCCGAAACTCTCCAAATCAGCCATCATTTTCGGTCCGAACGGCAGCGGCAAAACCAATTTTTTGGTGGCATTACGCACACTGCGCGAACTCGTGCTGCACTCCACCGTGTTCTCCGACGTGCAGTTCGCCGAACGTCACACGCCGTTTCAATTCGGCCCCTCGGTGACACAGACGTCCGTATTCGAGATCGATATTTTGCTGAACCGTGTGCGCTATCGATATCGCGTGGCCTACGATGCAGAGCGCATCTGGTCGGAACGACTGCTGGTCTACAAGACCGGCAAGTCGCAACGCTGGTTTGAACGTAATTTCAATCCGGCCACCGGCAGTGAAGAGTGGGCGCCGTTCTCACCGAACTTCAATGGGCCCCGCGAGCTGTGGCGCAAGGCTACGCGACCGCGGGCCCTGTTCCTCACCACTGCTGCGCAGTTGAACTCAGAGCAGCTGAAACCACTGACGAATTGGTTCTCGCATTGCCTGCAGGTCATGTTTCCCTCGGACATTGCGGACGTCAACCGTATGGCCGACATGATCAACGATGCCCCCTTCAAGAGTCGACTGCTGACGTTCCTGCGTTGCATCGACATCAAAGTCGACGACGTGCGGGTGGTGGACGCCGATTCGACGCGCAGTCACGTGGAATTCAGGCACATTCGGGATGGTTGGCCGGCCGTGTGGCTCGAACCCGAATATGAATCGGCTGGGGTACAACGCTTGCTCGGGCTCGTGGGTCCGCTCCTGGGTGCCATCGAAGCGGGCAGGCTTTTGGTCATCGATGAATTCGATGCGAATCTGCACCCGCTTGTGGCGCGCTTCCTGATCAGCTTCATCAATGATCCCGCCGTCTCCGGCCGTAACGCGCAACTGATGCTGGTAAGCCACAACACCACACTAATGGATCTGGACATGCTGCGGCGGGACGAAATCTGGCTTGCGGAACTCGATGAGTATCGCGCCAGCCGCTTGTCGACGGTGTTGCGTTCGAGTCCCCGCAAGCACGAACATATCGCGAAAGGCTATCTGCGCGGGCGTTATGGGGCCGTGCCGGTCATCGCGGGTCAGCGTCGAGATCTGGTCGCCGCCACGATACCTCGGTTGTCCGAGAAACGCGCCAAGACAGCCTGAACTGCTATGCTGTCCGCGCATGTGCAAATCGGGTATCGCCCTGTGTTTTCCATGGATTTTGATCGCACTGGCCGGGGGCCTGTCACCACCGGCGGCGCGGGCCGCTAATCGCGACGCGCTGCGTCAGATCGTTCAGGAACAGTGCGCTGTGCACGACGCAGCAGCACATGACCCGACCCCTTGCGAAAGTATCAATGCCAATTACGCCGTGCTCGCTGACCGCAAGGGCGGCAGTCATTTTCTATTGATTCCGACGCGCAGCATCGACGGTATTGAAAATCCAACCGCGTACGCCGCTGATGCGCCGAACTACTTCGAGGGCGCTTGGCAGGCGCGCGGCCTTCTGGCGCGCGCGGCGCGTTGGTCGGTGCCGCGCGAGGCTGTTGCCATGGCGACGAATCCGAAACGCTCACGCACGCAAGACCAGCTGCATATCCACATCGAGTGCCTGCGGCCGGTGGTTGCCCGGAGCCTGCGCGCCGCCGCCGCCACGTTCAGCACACATTGGACGCCAATACGTGTACTCGGCTTCGAATTCCAGGTCCGGCGTGTGATGGGTGAGGATCTGCGTGGCGCGAACCCGATTCGCATGTTGGCCAACGACCTGCCCGGCGCCAGACAGGCGATGGAGGCATACAGCCTGATCGTGGTCGGCATGAACTACCAGGACGGACCCGGCTTCGCGGTGCTGGCGGACACGTCCTTACCCGGTGAGCTGTTGCTGGATTCGAGCTGCGCGTTGGCGCAAGGCCGCTGATGACCGACGCAGAACCGCGCTGGCTGGTCATCGCGCGCGAACTGCGCGCCATGGCGCAAACCGGACTCGCGTTCACGCAGGACCGCTTCGACCACATGCGCTATGAACAACTGCGAGAGCTCACCGCTGAACTGCTGTCGCTGGGCGGTGCAGCGAGCCTGGAAACGTTACGCGACCTGCTGCTGCAGGACAAAGGCTACGGCACGCCCAAGGTTGACGTTCGCGGCGCCGCGTTCCGCGATGGCCGCATCTTGTTGGTGCGCGAGATCAGCGACGGGCTTTGGACACTGCCGGGCGGCTGGGCTGACGTCAATCAAACGCCGTCCGAGTGCGTCATCCGCGAAATCAAGGAAGAGTCCGGATTCACGGCGCGGGCCATTCGGCTGGCAGCCGTTTACGATTACCGACGCAGCAACCGGCCACATGCGCTCGACTCGATCTATAAGCTCTTTTTCATCTGCGAAATTACCGGCGGATCGGCGCAGCCAAGCGATGAGACCAGTGAAGTGGCCTTCTTTGCAGCGGACGCGTTGCCACCCTTGTCATTGGGCAGAACGTCGGCCGTACAAATCGAGCGCATGTTCGCACACCACGCCCGGCCGGAGCTCGCGCCCGAGTTCGACTAGCGCGACGCCACACGCTCCTCGCGCCATGGCAGCTCGAGCGTCACGCTCAAACCACCCCCTTCACGGTTTGCCAGATGGATTCGACCGCCGTGCGCCTCAGCAATCTCGCGCGCCAGCGCCAAGCCAAGGCCGGTGCCGCTGCGTTTGGTCGAATAAAATGGCAACACCGCCTGCGCCAGTACTGCGGCACTCATCCCGGTGCCGCGATCCGCCACCTCGAGGCGCTGCACGACGCCGTTGCAGGTGATGCCGAGCTCCACCCGGTGCTGCGCGTCGCCGGATTCGTGCGCGTTCTTGAGGAGATTGATCAGTGCCTGTTCGACTTGAATCCGGTCGAACCAGCCGGAGAGGTCCGGCACCGAGGTGCGCAGCGTAAAATGCTGCTCGCCTCGCAAGTCGCTGACGAATGACTGCCAATCGATGCGCTCGGCGCGGGGTGCGGGCAGCTTTGCGAAAGTCGCGTAGCCGCTGATGAACTGATGCAGATGCTCCGCGCGCTCGGCAATGGCGGAAAATACGGTTGGCAACGTGGCGTAATCGCCGCGGCGTGCAATTTCAGCGCCGGAATGCGCCAGCGACGACAGCGGACCGAGCGAATTGTTGAGTTCATGGCTGAGTACGCGAATCAGCTTTTTCCAGGTGGTCACTTCCTGACGCGACAATTCCCGGGTCAGATGTTTCAAGAGGTAGAGCTTGAAGTTGCGCCCTTGCAAGATGAATGCACGCTGCGACAGATGGAAGGTTTCTTCGGTACCCTCGAGTTCCACCGCGATCAGGCTGTCGGCAGCCACATCCGCCGCGCCGCGCAGCGCCGCGGGCGCAGCCGCCAAGATGTCGCGGAAGCGCAGACCTTGCAGACTGCGACCCGCGCTGAGCAGCTGGCGGGCGGCGATATTCGCGTACGCGACCCGATCATGCGCGTCGACCAACACCAACGCGACCGGCGAGTTTTGCATGACCGTGTCGAGGAGCAGTTCGCGCTGTACGACATGTGCGCGCTGCGCCCGTAGGGCGGCCGACAATTCGTTATGGGCCCGCATGAGGTCGCCGAGCTCGTCGCTACGGTCCGCTGCCAGCGACATACTGAAATCGCCTTCGCGGTAGCTGATGACCGTGCCGGCCATGGCCCGCAACAACTGCTGCAGCGGTCGCGCGACGCGCGTCGCAAGCCACCCGACAGGCGCCAGCAACAGGCCGGCGACGATGACCCACGCCAACTGCGCACTGCCGAGATACTGGGCCAGACCCGCGCCCGCCGCCGCCGCGATCGCCGCTACCGCAAAGAGCAGCGCGGCGAGCTTGCTGCGCAGGCTCATCAGCTGACGCCGGGTGGCCTCAGATTGAAGCGCTCCATGCGCCGGTACAGCGCCTGGCGCGACAGCCCGAGGCCTTGTGCCGCACGGCTGACGTTACCGCCCGCTTCGCGCAAGCTCGCTTCCAGCACTTCACGACTCAGCTGTTCGATTTCGCGTGCGGCCGGCCGCGGCGTCGCCGGCAGGTTCAGGTCTTGCGCACTGACGACCTGCCCGCGGGCGAGCAATTTCGCGCGTTCGATCGAATTGCGCAGCTCGCGTACGTTACCGGGCCAGTCGTGCGCAGTCAGCGCTGCGATGGCATCCTCACTCAGTTGCAGCTCAGCGCCGAGGAAGTACCGCGCCAGCGGTGCGATGTCGGCAGGTCGGTCCGCGAGCGGCGGGAGGGCGATCTCGATGACGTTGAGACGATAGAACAGATCCTCGCGAAACCGCCCTTCCCGGATCAGCGCAGGCAGGTCCGCATTGGTGGCGCTCAACACGCGCACGCGGCTGCTGCGCGTCTTGCTCGATCCCAGCATCTCGAACTGCCCGGTCTCGAGTACCCGCAACAGCTTGACCTGACCCGACAAGGGTAGCTCACCGATCTCATCCAGAAACAGCGTCCCGCCATCCGCGACCTCGAAGCGTCCGGTGCGGGCGCGCACGGCGCCGGTGTACGCGCCGGCCTCTGCGCCGAAGAGTTCCGACTCGATCAGATCCGCCGGGATGGCGCCGCAGTTGACTGCAACGAACGGTCCTTTGCGCACGACTGAGTTGGCGTGCACGATCTGCGCGATACGTTCCTTACCCACCCCGTTCGGACCTGTGATGAGCACCCGCACATCGGCACGCGCCACACGGCAAGCGAGTTCGACCACTCGCTCCATCGCATCCGAGGTGAAGACGATGTCGCACAGATCGTATTGCTTGGCGAGGCTCTCGCGCCGCTTGCGCTGTTCGTCCCGCAGGCGCTGCCGCTCCCGCGTGGCTTCCGACAGTTCCAGCAGATTCTCCACCGTGGCCAGCAGCTTGTCGTTATCCCAGGGCTTGCTCATGTAGTCCGCTGCGCCGGCTTTGACCAGTTGCACGGCTGCCTCGAGATGCGTCCACGCAGTCAACAGCACGACGGGCAGATCGGGGTGCTGCCTACGCAAAGCCTTGAAGAGCGCCTCGCCCTCTGCGCCGGAGGTCGTATCGCCCGTGAAGTTCATGTCAGCGATGACGAGGTCAACCTGCGCGCTCTGCGCCATGGCAAGACCCTGCTGTGCCGTGACCGCGGTCAGCGTGCGGATGTCGTGCAGGGTAAAGAGCAGCGACAGCGCCTGAGAGACGGCTTGATTGTCGTCGATGACGAGTACGGTTCGCATGGGCGGCATGTTACCCGATGCTACTGGCCCGACCGGGTCGCCAGAGCCGGCGACACCGATGCGGCGCGCAGCGCCGGCCACAGCGTTGCCGCCTGCCCGAGCACCAGAATGGCGATGGCGCCGATGAAGGCGTAGGCCACGTTCAGGCGTTCCATGGCAAAGGCATTGACCATCCACAGGTTGAGCGCCACGGCGAGCAGGATGCCTGCACCCGAGCCAGCGGCGGCGATCAACAGGTTCTCAGTTTGGAAATACCGCATGATCGCGGTCCGCGTGGCCCCGAGCGCACGCCGGATCCCGATCTGCTTGCGACGTTGCGCGACCCAGTAACTCGTGAGTCCGACGATGCCGAACGCGGTGACCAGCAGCAAAGCGATGCAAACGACCGCGAGAATGACTACGAGGCCGCGATCGTCCTGGTACGCCTCCGCACGCGCCACCGACTGCGGTTGAATTCGTTCGAGCACACGCATGCGGTTCACGTCGTAAAGCTTCTTCTCGACCGCGTGCATCACGCTGCCGATCTGCCCAGGCTGCGCTCTGACGATGTAGTGGGAGTAGGTAATCGCCCAGTGGTAGGGAACGACGATGGAGTTGTCGTTGAAGGCGGCACCCCATTTACCGAAGGTCACCCACGGCACCTGCAGCCGGGCGACGATTCCGACGATGGCTACCCGGCTGCGACGAGGCTCGATAAAGATAGATTTTCCGAGCGCATCACCTTTCGGAAAGAGCTTGTCTGCGAGTCCTTGCGTCACGATGACCGCAGCGGGGGGAACGAGGTCTGAAAAGCTCGCTTTGTCCCGAACTTCATCAGCCGTGAAATCGCGTCCTGCCACGAGGCGCAGGCCCATGGCCGACAGCGCATGCTCATCGCCGTAATACACCGCGGTGCGCGCCGCGCTGCCTTTTTGATCCGGATCGAGCTTGACCGAGTCGGTCGAGCCGCCGCCGCTCAACGGATAAGACTCGGTGACCGTTGCATCGACGACCCCCGGCACCGAGCGCAGCGCCTGCATATCACCCTGCAAGCGTGCTTTCAGATCACTAGGCGCTCCGACCCATTGATTGGTGACGACGAAAACGTTCTCCTCGTCCAGTCCGGTCGGGCGCTCGCTCCAGGCCAAGCGCTGCTGAATGATGAACAGCGCGTTGCAGAGAATGGCCAGCGTGATCGCCATTTGTACGGCGATCAGGATTGCGCCCACCTTGTTACGACGCATGGCGGAAAGAATGGGAATAATTTCCACGTTCATCATCCTCATTGAGCCTTGAGCTGCCAGGCGGGCTGCACGCGCGCCGCCCGCCAGGTGGGATACAGGCCGGCCAGCGTAGTCGCAGTGACAGCGAGCAGAATGGCAATGCTCACGTCGCTCAGGCTCAAGTGAGTGAGGCGCTGCACCGGTTCCGACAGGATGGCCCGCAGCCCCGCAAGACCGAGCGCCGTCAGCGCGAGGCCGAGCACCCCGCCGGCGAGGCCGATGACCGCCGTTTCGATCAGACACTGACTGAAGATGGCCCCGCGGTTGGCACCGAGCGCACGTCGCACGCCGATGTCGGCGGCACGGCCCATGATCTTTGCCAGCATCAGCCCCATCGCGTTCAGCAGGCAGACGAGAAGAAAACTGAACGACACGAGCACCAGTATGCGTACTTCATCGGTCACCGCCTTCTGATACACGAGCCATTCGCGTACGTTGCGTATGCGCACGTGTGGCGGCCAGGTAAAGCGGCCCAGGCGCTGTTGTTCGGCCGCATAGTGCGTGAGCATGCTGCGGTAGTGCTCTGCATCCGCCGGCGTCGGCAGCTCAACCCAGTACTGCACCCACACGCACTCGGACCGTAAGCGCCCGGCCCACCCCTCCGCGTCGAGCTCGCCGGCGCAATTCGTATTTCCCCAACTTTGCAATTGCGCTTCGACCGCGCGCGTGAAAGGAATGAACACGTCCTCGACGTTGCCGTATTGATTGTTGTTCAAATCGTAGTACTTGGGCATCGGGTTCCAGTTGTTGACCACGCCGACGACGCGATAGCGTCGCCCATCGAGCTCTACCGTCTTGCCGACCGAGTTTTCGCCACCGAACACCTTGTCATTGACCGTGCGCGACAGCACCACGACATCGGCATGATCCTGATCTTCGGCAGCGTTCCAGGCGGTGCCATATTTGAACGGGACGTTGAACATGCTGAAGAATTCGGCGTACGTCGTGCGGGTTTGCACCTGAAATGGCTTCATTTCCGGCCTCTCGGGCGTGAGCGCCAGCCCCGTCACATAGCTGACATTTTGCCGGTGCGCTGCCTTAGCGGCATACAGATTCATCGCATCCTGGTAGCTCAACTGCGGCTCGAGATTCTCCGCATCATCGGTGCCGATGTTGCGCCCCTTCGGACCCCAGTTGTCGATCTGCACGGCGAATAACTGCCGCGACTTCTCCGGAATCGGATCGGCCGCCATCGCGCGGAACACGGTGAGCGTGGTCATGGAGGCCCCGATGCCCACGCCTACCGCCGTGATCATCAGCACCGTGAGAATCACATTGCGTTTGAGGCTGCGAATGGCGAGGGAACAATAGTAGGCAAACATACGAAGACCCCTCTACGGGTAGGCGACGGCTGAGACGATTTGCGGCTGCGCGACCAGGTCCACCACCTGACCGTCGACGATATGCACCTCGCGCTGCGCACGGACTGCAAGCTCCGGATCGTGCGTCACCATGACGATGGTCGCACCGTCGCGATGCAGCTCCTCGAGCAGGTCCATCACACCGCGCGCCATCTGGGTATCCAGATTGCCCGTGGGCTCGTCCGCGAGCAGGAGGCGGGGTGAACCGGCCAGCGCGCGCGCAATCGCAACACGCTGTTGCTGGCCGCCGGAAAGTTCGGCCGGGTAGTGACGGGCGCGAGCGGCGAGGCCGACGCGGGCCAGCGAATCCTGGATACGCTTGCGACGCTCCGCGGCATTGAAGCCACGATAGCGCAGCGGCACATCGATGTTGTCCTGAACATTGAGGTCCGAGATCAGATTGAATGCCTGGAAGATGAAACCAATTTTCTCGTTACGCAGCCGCGAGCGCTGGTTGTCGTTCAGACCGCGTACGTTGGCGCCATCGAGTTGGTATTCGCCGCCGCTGAATTCTTCCAGCAAGCCGGCGATCGTGAGGAACGTGGTCTTCCCGGAGCCGGACGGACCGGTGACGGCCACAAACTCGCCGGGCCGAACGTGTATCGAAAAATCACGCAGCGCGTAGGTCTCGACCACTTCGGTGCGGTACGCCTTGGAGAGATGAGTCATTTTCAACATCAAAGGGCTCCTGTCAGTGGCTCAAAATAACGCGCTGCGCATCGTGGAATGCATCCGTGCCGGCAATGACAATCCGGTCGCCCGCCTGCAGGCCGTCGAGGATCTCGACCTTGGCGATGCTCTCCGCACCCAATTGCACCGGGCGACGCTCCGCGACGTTGCCGCTCACGACGTACGCAAAGCCGCCGCCGCCCTGATCGACGAACGAGCCGCGATCAACCATCAATACGTCGTCGTGGTGGTCGATGAATATGCGTACCGAAAGTCGTTGGCTCTGCCGCAGGCCTGCGGGCGTGGCGTCATCGAAACGCAGGCGCGCCGTCACCTGCCCCGCCACGACTTCCGGCGAGACGCCACTGACGGTGGCTTTCCAATGCTTGCCACCGCCCTCAAGCGTTGCGCCCATGCCGGGCTTGAGGTCGCGTGCCAGGCTCTCCGTCACCTTGATCTCAACCTCGAGGGCGGAGAGGTCGACCACCGTCAACAGCGGTGCATCTTTCGCGACGCTGGAACGCTCGGCTACCTGCACCTGGCCTACCTGACCGTCGACCGGCGACCTGACGTTCAGGCCGTCGACCTGGCGCTGCAGGTCGCTGACCAGGTATTGCTCCCGCTCGTACAATGCTTTGCGGCTGTCGAGGTCGAAACGGTTCTGTTTCGGTTGCGCGTCGTAATTCATCTTGGCCTGCTGCAAGGCGAATTCGGCCTTCTCCAGCGCATCCTCCGCACGCAGAGCCTGCAACTCCGAGTACGCGCCGAGTTCATAGGCCTTGCGGCTGCGGTCCCGCTCGCGCTGTGCGGTCTTCTCATCCACCTGGGCTTGGTTGAATGCATCGCGCAGTTGCATGAGTTTTTGATTGGCATCAATGGCAGCGCGCTGCAGATCGATCTGCTGGCTGTCAGCCGCGGCCCGCTCCTGCGAAAGCTTGGCGGTCAGGTCTGGACTGTCGACGATGGCCAGCACCTGCCCCTTGGTCACCGTGTCGCCCGCGTGCATCTTCAGCGACACGGTACCGAGCGCGTTGGCATACAAGGTTGGCGAGACAGCCGCGACCACCTGACCATCCGCGGCGATGTCACGGACGAAGCTGCCGCGCTCCACCGTCGCGATCGATAGGCGCGACAGGTCGACGGACCTGCCGGCGCCCTGATATCGCAGCAGCCAGACTGCAAGCAGGATCAGTACGACCGCCGCGAGTCCCGCCAGCGCGAAGAGTTTAGGGTGACGACGCCACGGCGTCTTGTGCTCGAGGGCGCGATCTTGACCACTGGTGTCGCGAAGCATGACGGATTCCTTGGGTAACAACCGCAAGCTCATGAGGTCTTCTCCACGAGCAGGTCATCGATGGCCATGAGATCGTGTTCGGTCAATCTCCCGGCTTGTTGCTTGAGCGTCAACACGCTCGTGAGGTAATCGTAGCGGGCCTGGTGATAGGCCCGCAGCGCCGTAAAATAATTGGTCTGCGCGTCGAGCAACTCGAATTCCGTGCCGGTGCCGAATTCGACCGCGCGGTGCATGG
>CAZZZU010000010.1:0-26392 GCA_964658805.1 uncultured Steroidobacteraceae bacterium | reverse complement strand
GGCTTGCACCGCGCGTTGCCCGGATTCGACCGCACGCCGCGCTGCGCCGATCCGCTGGATACCGGTCACGATGTTGCGGAAGGCGGCCCGCGCCAGGCGCTCGGCGTCGCGTTGCGCGGCGTCATAATTGACCTTCGCTTCGCGCCAGAGCGCCCGCGACTGCCGTACGGCCGAGGCCACCGCGCCACCCTGAAACAGTGGCCAGACGAACGATATGCCCACCGTGTCGAGCTTCTGGTTGCCACCGAGCACCAGATCCTGCGTGATCTTGGAACCCGATGCAGTGAGCTGAATCGATGGCAGACCGCGGCCACGCTGCACGCCGATATCCCGATCCGCAGCCTCGGCCTTCAACTGTGCCGTGCGCACGTCGAAATTGTCTTGCCGTGCGGCCAGCACCCAATCCTCGGCAATCGCCGGTTGCGGCGCGAGCAATGGAATGTCTTCGCGCAACGGCGCAATCGCCGCCGCCGGCTGACCGACAATCTCGACCAGCGCGAGTGTGGCATCGTCGAGCGCCACCTGGGCGTCGATGACACTTTGCTCCGTGGCATCATAGAAAGCCTGCGCTTGGTCGACGTCACTGCGGGGACCGACACCGGTCTGTTCGCGCGCTTTGGCCTGGTTCAACAAGCTCAAGAAGGCGGTGCGTTCGCTTTCGTTGGTAGCCAGCTGATCCGCAGCGGACAGGATGTTGAAGTACGCCTGCGACACGCGCAGTAACAGGTTCTGCTGAGCACCCAGGTAGGCCGCTTCAGCCGCGGCGACCTGAAAGTTCGCCTCCTTGAGCAGGCTGAAAGCCTGAAAGCTCCACAGCGTCTGTGACATGTTGAGGCCGAGTGCGTGCTGCGTCCCGTAACAATGTTGCGAACCCGCTGCGGCGCTGATGCCGCAGTCGGCGGCTGCAAGCCCGAGCGAAGCGCCGGTATCGTAGCCGACGCGCTCGCGCGTGGCCGAGGCACTGGCGGCAATCTGCGGCAGCCAGTTGGCAAGCGCCTGCGGGCGCGCTTCCACCAAGGCGTCGCGCTGGAAATGCGCGGCCTGCAATGTCGTGTCATGCGCCAACGCGAGCTGATAGAAACGCTCGAGGTCATTGCCGCGCGCCAACAGGGGCACGGCCAGCAATGCAATACACAGTAGAAAAAACCGCATACCGGACGATGAGCAAGCCTCGTGCCAAGGGCGTCGCCGCTTAACCCTCGTTTTGAGCCTCTCGCTGCCCGGTCGGCACCGGGACTGTCCGCTTGGCCCTGTCCGCGGACACCACGCGGACAGTCCGAGTCGACGCGCAGGCGCGCTATGATTGCGCATGGGCGGTACCACCCTGCTGGCAATCGATCAAGGCACGAGTTCCACCCGTGTCATGGCATTCGACCTGCGCGGCGAAATCGTCGCACTCGAACAGCAACCGTTCGAGCAGATCTATCCGGCCGACGGCTGGGTGGAGCACGATCCCGAGGTGCTATGGGCCACCGTCGTGTCTGCAGTCCGGCGCGTCCTGCAACAGCTACCGGACACACCTGCGGCGGTCGGCATCACCAACCAGCGTGAAACGGCGATCGTCTGGGACAAACGCAGCGGCGCGCCGCTCTACAACGCCATCGTCTGGCAGGATCGCCGTACTGCCGCGCACTGTCGCAGTCTCGCCGAGCGCTACGACGAAGCGGCTTTGGCAAAACGCACCGGTCTGCGCTTCGATCCTTATTTTTCCGCCACCAAGATCCGCTGGATCCTGGACCACGTCACGGGCGCGCGGCAGCTGGCGGCTGCCGGCCACCTGGCGTTCGGCACCGTAGACAGCTTCCTGATCTGGCGCCTGACGCGCGGGCGCCTGCATGTGACCGATGCCACCAACGCGAGCCGGACCGCCCTGTACGACATCGTGCGCGGTCGCTGGGACGAAGAACTCTGCGAGTGGTTCGGCGTGCCCCTGTCGATGCTGCCGGAGGTCAGGGACAGTGCCGGGGACTTCGGCGTGGTGGACGCCTCGCTTTTTGGGCGCGAACTCGAGATTCGCGGCGTGGCCGGCGATCAGCAGGCGGCGCTCGTCGGCCAGGCGTGTTTCAACGCCGGGGACATGAAGAGCACCTATGGTACCGGTGCCTTCCTCGTGCTGAATACCGCCGACACCGCGGTCATGTCGCAGAACCGCCTGCTGTCGACGATCGCGTATCGACTCGCGGGCAAGACGACCTATGCGTTGGAAGGTTCGATCCTGTCTGCAGGTTCGGCCATCCAATGGCTGCGTGACGGGCTTGGGCTTATCTCGCGGGCTGCCGACGTCGAGGCCCTGGCGTCCTCCGTCAAGGACAGCGCCGGCGTCTATCTGGTGCCCGCCTTCACGGGCCTCGGGGCGCCGTATTGGGATCCGGACGCGCGCGCCGCGCTCATCGGTCTCACCCGCGCATCGAGTCGCGCCGAAATCGCCCGGGCGACTCTGGACAGCGTTGCGTACCAGACGCACGATCTGCTCGAAGCCATGGCCGCCGACGGACTCAAGCCGGCGCGCCTCAAAGTCGACGGCGGGATGGCGCAGAACGCTTTTTTCTTGCAGCGACTCGCTGACGTGCTCGACGTGCTCATCGTGCAACCGCGCATCACTGAATCGACCGCGTTTGGTGCGGCGTGTCTCGCCGGACTCGGCAGTGGCGTGTTCACGTCTTTCGACGAGATCAGCCACTTGAGCGTCGCCCGCGCGCAGTTCTCACCGTCTCTTGCAGCAGCAACGCGCCATGCCCAACTCACTGGCTGGCGACGGGCGCTGGCCCGCGTGCGAAGCCCCTGACTAGCGGGACGTGTCGACCACAATGCGGCCGCGAATCCTGCCGTGCAGGAAATCATCAGCTTTGGCGATGACCTGACTGAGCGGCAATTCCTGCGTCAAGAACTCGAGCTTGTCCGGATCGAGGTCGCGCGCCAGGCGCCGCCATGCTTCCAGACGGTCCGGGCGCGGACGCATCACGCTGTCGATGCCGGCGAGCGTCACGCCGCGCAAGATGAACGGTGCAACCGTGCCCGGAAAATCCATGCCCGCTGCCAGCCCGCAGGCGGTGACGATGCCGCCGTAGCGAGTTGCCGCGCAGGCATTCGCCAACGTATGACTGCCGACGACGTCCACGACGCCCGCCCATCGTTCCGCCGCGAGCGGTTTGCCGGCGTTGGCGTATTCGGCGCGATCGATGACGGTCGTGGCCCCCAGGTGCAAAAGAAAATCGCGTTCCGAGAGACGACCGGTCATGGCCACGACGTTGAAGCCCAACCGCGACAAAACCGATACCGCAACGCTGCCGACCCCGCCCGCGGCGCCGGTCACCAGGATCTCGCCGCTGTTGGGTGTCACACCGTGCGCTTCGAGCGCCATGATGCACAGCATGGCGGTATAGCCCGCGGTACCGATCGCCATGGCCTGACGCGACGAGAACACATCAGGCACCGGAATGAGCCACTCGAAGGGGACGCGCGCACGTTGCGCCAGGCCGCCCCAATGCGTTTCGCCTGCGCCCCAGCCATTCGATAAAACTTTCTGGCCTGCAGACACCGACGCCACGGATGAACTCAGCACGGTGCCTGCAAAATCGATCCCCGGCACCATGGGAAATTTTCGCACCACCGGTATCTTGCCGGTAATGGCCAGCGCGTCTTTGTAATTGAGCGTGGAATATTCCACCGCAATCGTTACATCGCCCGCCGGCAGGTCTCCGTCGTCGAATGACTTATACTCCGCAGCATAAGGCTGCGGGCCTTTCGTGATCACGACAGCCTTGAACATGCGCATGAGTTTACCTGCGCGTCGTTCTTAAGGAGGATTTTTAATTCCATGCACCTCGCCCGATTTCCGCGCCTGCGTTTCGCGCACCTGCCGACACCGCTCGAATACTTGCCTAATCTCACCCGGTTGCTGAACGGTCCGGAGATCTGGATGAAGCGCGACGACTGTACCGGCATGTCGAGCGGCGGCAACAAGACGCGCAAGCTCGAGTTTCTATTGGCCGATGCGCAGGCGCGCGGGGCCGACGTGATCGTCACACAGGGCGCCACGCAATCGAATCATGCGCGCCAGACGGCGGCCTGTTCGGCCAAGATGGGATTGGCGTGTCATCTCCTGCTGGAGGATCGTACCGGCAGAACCGATCACGATTACACCGAGAGCGGCAACGTCCTGCTCGATCATCTGCACGGTGCCCGCATCGAGCATTGCGCGCCGCACCCTGATATGAACGGCGAACTGGCCAAGGTTGCCGCGCGTCTCGCAGCGCAGGGCCGCAAGCCGTACGCGATCCCGGGCGGAGGTTCGAATCCCATCGGCGCGCTGGGCTACGTCGATGCATCGATCGAGTTGCTCGCGCAAGCCAATACGGTGGGATTGCGCATCGATCACCTCGTGCACGCCACCGGCAGTGCCGGCACGCAGGCAGGACTGGTGGCAGGCCTCGTCGGCGTCCGCTCCGGGATTCCGGTGCTCGGTATCGGCGTACGAGCACCGCGCGAAAAACAGGAAGAGAATGTATTCAGGCTGGCAACCGCCACGGTGGAACTCTGTGGCGCGAAGGACGCAGTACAACGGTCCGATGTGGTCGCCAATTGCGATTACGTTGGCGCGGGCTATGGCATTTCGACCTCCGCCTCATTGGCCGCGATCAAAATGCTGGCTGCGCACGAAGGCATCTTGTTGGACCCTGTCTATACCGGCAAGGGCATGGCGGGATTCGTGGATTTGGTGCGCAAGGGCTTTTTCAAGAAAGGACAGAATGTCGTGTTCCTGCACACCGGTGGCAGCGTCGGCTTATTCGGCTACGTCGACGAATTTGGCTTAGCGACTTGAAGGCATCCCGCCTGCACCGCATCGTCGGCGTGATCGGCGGTATGGGACCCGAGGCAACCGTGGAACTCATGCGGCGCGTCATCGCCAAAACCCCGGCGCGCGACGACGCCGATCATGTACATCTGATCGTGGAGAACAATCCCAAGATTCCATCGCGGATCGCGCATCTCATCGACCGGACGGGCGTAGACCCGACTCCCGAGCTGGTGCGCATCGCGCAGAATCTGCAACGCGCGGGCGCCGACGTCCTCGCCATGCCGTGCAACACCGCGCATGTCTACGCAGAGGCAATCGGTCGCGCGGTCTCGGCACCGCTCTTGAACATGGTCACGTTGACTGCCACGACGATCGCACAGCGCCCGGGCAGGCGGCGCACGATGCTCTTGGCCTCGACGGCGGTCCATCAGACAGGTCTGTTTCACGACGCGCTGCAAGCGTGCGGCATCGATGTGCTCGCGCCGGCAAAGCAGACGGAAATCATGGCGCTGATCACGGGCGTGAAGCGCGGTGAGACCGGCGCAGCCGCGCAAGATGCGCTCGCACAGCTGGCAGTCGAAAGCAGCGGCCAGGCCGATGGCGTACTGATCGCCTGCAGCGAGTTGTCCGTGATTGCGGGGCGCATCACGGTGCCGGCGGTCGATTCCCTGGACGTGCTGGCCCAGGCTATCGTGGATTTCGCCGCAGCGTGAAGCCGGCGGCAAGGTGTGATGCGCTTTGCAGATTCGGCGCGAACGGCTTTGGATAATGCCCGCATGCAAATGAAATTCAGACTGCACGCATTCGGGCTTCACCTGCTGGGGAGCGCCCTCGCGCTCACGTCAGTCCTGGGTGCACTTTATCTCGGGTGGTACTACTGGCCGGGCTGGTATCTCACGAACGTGAAGAGCGCTGTGGTCGTGATGGTGGCGGTCGACGTCGTCATCGGTCCGCTTCTGACCTTGATCATTGCCAACGAGAAAAAGCCACGGCGGGAATTGGCGCGCGATGTGGCCATCATCGTCGCCCTGCAGCTGATCGCTTTCGGCTATGGCGGCACTCAGCTATGGAACGGACGGCCGCTCTACTACACCTATTCAGAAGGCGTCCTCGAGATCGTACAGGCGTATGACATCGATGCCGCCCAGGTCGACCTGGGCCGCCAGCAGAAGCCGGACCTCGCGCCCCACTGGTACAGCCGGCCAAAATGGATCTGGGCACCCTTGCCGACAGATCCGGACGAAGCCAATAAAATCGTACAAGGCACGATCACGGGCGGCGCCGATGTCATTGCCATGCCGCGTTATTACCAGCCCTGGAGCCAGGGACTCACCGACCTGCGCACACGCCTCAAGAACGTCGACGGCGTGTCGTATTTTTATGGACCCGACAAGAAAAAGCTCGCCGCCAAATTGCAAGCGATGGGCATCGATCCTGCGCAAGCTCGCTTCATGCCGTTGACCGGCCGCGGCGGTACCCTGTTGGCGGTCTTCAATCCGGAGACATTGACCCTCGAGCGATTGGTCTCACCGAAGTAGCACGCGAATAGCTGTCGAGGGTATTGGACGGGGCACGTCTGGTGTTACATTCTTAACACCCTTCACCCGCAGCGGAGATTTGCATGCACGAGCGCCCTTTTCAGCCCCTGAACCGACGCGGACTACTGATGATGGCCGCCGCTGCCGGGGCGACGATCGCCGCGCCCCGTGCGCTGTGGGCTGCCGGTGCTGCCGCAGATGCCAAATTCGGTGGCGATCTGTCCGCCGTACGTGCAGCGATCGACAAGCAACGCCCGGAGGCTATCAAGCGTCTGCAGAACTGGATCGCGTTGCCATCGATCGCCGCGGAGAATCGCAACATGGCGGAAGGCGCGAAAATGATGATCGAGCTGCTCAAGGAAGCGGGATTTCAAAACGCGAAGGTAATGCCGACGGACGGACAGCCGGGCGTGTTCGCGACTCTGGATGCAGGCGCCAAGCGTACCGTCGGCATGTATTTCATGTATGACGTGAAGCAGTTCGATCCGAAGGAATGGAGTTCCCCGCCACTCGAAGCCGCCATCGTGGATAAGCCGGCCTTCGGCAAGGTCATGATCGGGCGCGGCGCGATCAACCAGAAGGGTCCCGAGGCCACCTGGCTTGCGGCCTTGCATGCGCTGAAAGCAGCCGGTCGCAAGTCACCCGTCAACATCGTGTTGGTCGCGGAAGGCGAAGAAGAAATTGCCTCGCCCCATTTTGCGCAGGTGGTCCATCAACCCGAAGTGCTGGCGGCATTGTCGAAGTGTCACGAGGTGTTCATGCCATTCGCTTCGCAAAATCCGCAAGGCGGCATCATGGTGGCGCTGGGCGCCAAGGGCGCCGTTGAAGTGGAGCTGGTGTGTTCCACCGAGCGCTGGGGCCGGGGCGCCAAGGAAGATATTCACTCGAGTTATAAAGCAGAGTTGGACAGTGCTGTCTGGCGCATGGTCAAAGCGCTGTCGACGCTGACCTCAGAAGACGGTAATGACCCTGCCATCGACGGCTGGTTCGACAACGTCAAGCCATTGACCGTCCGGCAAAAACAGATCATCGCCGAGGAAGTGGCCAATACCCGCGAAGAGGACGTGAAAAAGCTGCTGGGCGTACAGCGCTGGGTGCACGACTTGTCGTACCGGGACGCGATGGAGCGGCTAGCCTCGCAGCCGACTGTGAACATCGAGGGAATTTATGCCGGCTACACGGGTCCCGGCGGCAAGACCATCCTGCCGTCGAAGGCCACGGTCAAACTGGATTTCCGCCTGGTTCCCGATCAGACGCGTGCGGAAGCCGAAGCCAAACTGAAAGCGCACCTTGCCAAGCGAGGCTACGGCGACATCGAGGTCAAGGTGACCGGCGGATACGATCCTACGCAGACCGACGAAAATTCATCACTGATCAAGGCATCGGTTGCGGTGTACAAACATGAAGGCATGCCGGTCAGCCTGTCACCGCGCCTCGCGGGTTCCTGGCCGGGTTTCATCTTCACGGGTGCTCCCGTCTCTTTGCCTGCCGGCCACTTCGGCACCGGACACGGCAGCCGCGCGCACGCACCCGATGAGTATTACGTGATCGAGTCCGTTAATCCCGCGGTGCAGGGAATGGCGGATGCAACCCTCTCCTATGTGAAGCATCTTTATGCGCTGGCGTCGGTGTGACTTGCGCGCAATGCGCTGTAGCTGAGTAACCCCGCAAATCCTAGCACGAAAAGTGCACACTGAATGCGCGGTTCCAAAGGCACGCGGCCGACACTCGCCCAAGCCGCAGCGGCCCAGACCAGGATGCCCACTGCAAACGCACGGTCATCCACGAATAACGAAATCAATTCGTGATAGAAAGCGGCCAGCGCACCTTTCGATCTTGTTGCACTCGCCTTTTTCTCGCCTCGATCGGAGTGTAATAACGTTGCTCGACAAACAGATACAAGTACCATCGATGTCAGGAAATAGGCAGCCACGAGCATTAACAACGACCAGTCGCCGGCGGGCCACTGCAGCTGCATTCCCTCGCCAACCCAGAAGCTCCCAAAGGCTGTCAGCAGGATACCGACGACAAACTTGAGCGCATTCTCGGGAATATTCGCAAGTGGTCGATGGAGCGCCACCCCGAGACCCACGACGAGGCAAAAGGCCGCAATCGCGCCGAGAGATGCGGGAACCAGCGAGCGACCACTGGTGCCCATCGCGATCACGATGAACACGACTTCGAGGCCCTCGATCATCACGATCTTGAAGGCGGCCGCAAAGGCAAACGTGTCCCATGAGCCTGATGGCCTCGGTTGGGTGTCGCGCAGCGCGGTCGTTTCCTTGACGTAAGCGGCGGCCTCGTCGTGCAGCGCAATGGCACCGGCATACCGCAGTATTGCCTTGCGCAGCCAGCGCAAGCCAAACAGGAGCGTCAGCGTACCGAGCACGAGTTCAACCCAGGGTAGTGGAACGCGCTCCAGCGATTGACCGAAAGTGACCACCAACGCCACCAGTACCGTCAGCGCGGCACCCGTTCCTAGCAATGCCCAGCGCCATCCGCGTACCGTGCCAACCGCTAACACCACAGTCAACGCCTCGACGAATTCGACCAATGAGGCTGCGAAGGCGCTGAGCACCGTGGGAGCCATACTGAAGCCAACCATCAATAGCTCCTTATTTTATGAACAATCTGAGACGGCAGAGTGACGGGGCAGTTCTCGTGTCTAGAATACTAGGATGGTCGCTCGGCCGCTGGGGCAGCCAACGGGGCGACGTCCGAATACAGCAGTCCGGCGCGCGCCCGATCGTAGCGATGCCCCAGTGACAACGCGACTGCTCCCCATGCGATTGACGCAGAGATTCCGAGAAGGGCTGCGCCCTCGAATCCAAAGCCCAACGACGTAATTTCAGTCTGCATCCAAGCAGAACTCACGTCTCCGAATCGGTACACGACGGTGTCGATGATGCTCTTAGTCTTGTATCGGCTGCTCTGCTCAACCACTGTGAAGCATACTTCCCGACTAGGCCGGGCAACGGCATATTGCGCGACACGGCGCGCAATTTGCAGCACCTGGATCACGAGCAATGTCGGAGATAGGATGGTGCCGATGAAAGCGATCACCATCAAAACCGGATTGAGTAGCAGACTTGCGGTTATCCCGAAGCGTCGCATGAAGCGCCCAAAACCGAACAGCAGGATCGCCGCAGTGCATACATTGACCACGAGATCAATGTCGGCGATCGCCGTCGCCCGATCGACAATGCTGCTGTAACTGCGGGCCACAAGGTCCGTCTGAAAGAAGTACGCGATGGTATTGACCCAGGTCATGAGCAGCATGAAAGCGGCCTGGTTTAAAAAGTAGGACGCTCGAAACATCTTGCGGAAACCCTCAAAGGTACCGCCGCTCAAGGCGCGATCGAGCCTGGATGACTGTCCGCCAAGTTCGGATCGCAAATGACCCTTCTCTCGCACCAACAGGTGCACCAAGACGATCACAAGCCCAAAACCCAATGCTGCGAGCATCATGAGGCCGCTCAGTCCTGCTGCTCGCACCAGCGCGCGAGTCACGAGCGGACCTGCAATCGCACCCAGGGCACCTCCCGCCGCAATCAATCCGAACCATCGGGTGGCTTGCTCTGGGTCGAAGACATCTACCATCAGACTCCAAAAGACGGACACCATGAAAAGATTGACGACGCTGAACCAGACGTAATACCCCGCGCCCAGCCAACGACTGTCGGGCGCGATGCGAAACATCAGCGCGAAGATGACCAAGTTCAGCAGCCAGAACGAAAACAAGCCCGGCAGCAAAAGAGAAAGTCGGATCCGCGAAGCAAGCGCGGTGTAGAGCGCAGAGGCCAAGAGGGTGCCGAGGAAGGTTGCGCTGAAGAGTTCTTGCAAGTGCCCGACGCCCACGATGGTTGCGACCGTATCGCGTACTGGACGCAAAATGTAATAGCTGCCCAGGAGAAAGAAATTGCAGATGAATGCGAGCGCAACCGCTCGTCGTTCGCTCTTGGAGCCGCGTTCAGCCTCAGGCAACGCGGCAATTCCAGGCGTCACGGACGGCTCGGCGATGTGGACGGGACAGCGAACGCCGCCGTCTCCCCGTCAGTGCCGGGCAGTTTGATGATGACCTTGCCGCGCGCATGGCCCTGCTCAAGGTAGCCAAGCGCTGCCGGTACGTCATTCAAAGTGTAGGTGCGATCGATGACCGACTTGATCTTTTTTTGAGTCATCCAGTCCGCCAGCGCATCGAGATCGTGCGGATTGAGCTCGGCCAAGAACGACAGCCGCTTTTGCGCAATGAACGCCGACACCGTGCCGTCGTATAGCCAGTTGAGCAGAGGCCCGAAGCACGCACCGCAGTCAACACCACCCACCGCAACCACGACGCCATTCGGCGTCAACACCTTGCGATATTCGGCTTGGGAATGGTTGCCAACATTGTCGACGATGAGGTCATAGCGGTCGGCCAGCCGCGTGAAATCCTCGCGCGTATAGTCGATGACCTTGTCTGCACCAAGACCTCGTATTAGCTGGACATTGCGGGCACTGCACACGCCCGTGACTTTCGCGCCAAGCAACTTGGCGATCTGGACGGCGTACGTGCCGACGCCCCCGGAGGCACCGTTGATGAGTACGCTTTGCCCTGCCCGCAACTGACCCTTGTCGCGCAATGCCTGCAGCGCTGTGACGCCCGCTATGGGAATTGCGGCTGTCTGCTCGAAGGATAGATTGGGCGGAAGGAGCGCAACAGAGCCCACGTCCCGCACCGTCACGTATTCGGCAAGCGATCCGTCCGCGCCGCCGAAGACCCGATCGCCAGGTTTGAAATGCTTGACGTCAACGCCTACTTCCTCGACGGTTCCTGAGAAATCAACACCGATGCGAATGTCGCTCGGCGTGCCGATGCCCGCGATGACGCGCATGAGGTAGGGCTCGCCTTTCAGGTAGTGCCAATCGAGAGGATTGACTGAGGCAACAGCGACTTTCACCAAAATCCGGTCCGGTGCTGGACGCGGCTTCTCCAAGGTCTCGAGCTTCACCACTCCCGGCGTTCCATAGCACCGATACACTGCAGCCTTCATGAGAGGAATGTTGGCCGCCAACGGCGGCGCCTCGGCACAGGGAGAGTTATGGGTCAGCGCGATCGTCCCGGACAACAACAAGAGTGTGAACAGAGCGCTGATGATGCTAAGAACCTTGTTTCGTCGGGTCACGAGACGTTCCTCAGTCTGGGTTATGCGAAAAATACGTAAGGGGAATATCGACTGCTGGCGCCTCAGGTGCGAGCGCATGCGACGGACGGCGGGCGCAGTGGATCAAGCGACGGCGGGTAACGATGGGTGGCAGCGCCCGGCCCTGCCGAATGGCTCCGACATGCGAAGCCTGGCCAGCGCTTGCTCTATAGTTGGTCCGCCATGGTGACCGATATGCCCCCACGTTCTCCCGCGCCGCTTTTCGGATGGCCGCGGCTGCGGGTGGCTTTGATCGCCTCATTGCTGCTGGGAACTCTCGAGGGGTTGACCTCGCTGACCTCTACCGGGATCGTCATTGGCCGCACGGTCTTCGTAGGTATGAGTTGCCTCCTCGCCTTTGGACTTTTCGAGCGGCGGCCAAAACGATTGCTCGGATGGGTAGCGCGCTGGGTTCTGCAGGTCATCGGCGTGGCAGTGGTGATACCCCCAGCCACTTATGTCGCGTACTGGTTCACGACGGGCGGCTCACCGAATCTTGGTACAGACTCGTTGCGGCTCGCCGGCTATGCGTCGCTCTGCATTTCGGCACTCCTGTTCGCCCCCTGGATTGCCGTTGGCGCGCTCGTCCGGCAACGTGATACGTTTGCCCGGGATCAAGCGAGCGCGTTTGCGCTCGAACGCAGCGAGCTTGAACGTAAGGCACTTGATGCAAGATTTCGCCTGTTGCAAGCACAGGTAGCGCCTCACTTTCTCTTCAACACGTTGGCAAACGTTCAGGCGCTGGTCGAATCCGGCGCGCCCCAAGCGAGTCAGGTGTTGAAAAGCCTCATCGCCTACCTTCGCGCAGCGGTGCCGCGTCTGCACGAGACCAGCACAACGCTCGGGCAAGAGTTGGAACTCGTCCGCGCATATCTGGAAGTGATGCATATGCGCATGCCAGATCGCCTACGGTATGAATTCACGCTAGATCCGGCTGCGAGCGGTATCGCCTGTCCGTCCATGACGCTCCTCACACTGGTGGAAAATTCGGTACGTCATGGCATCGATCCAAGCGAGATTGGTGGGCTCATCAAGGTCGACGTTCAACTTCATTCGGGTCGTTGCACGGTCCGAGTCAGCGATACCGGGATAGGCCTCAAGACGCTGGGTCATGGACTTGGCACAGGCCTGGCGTCGTTGCGCGAGCGTCTACAGCTTGCCTTTGCCGGCCAGGCCGAGCTTCAGCTCCGCGATATCGAACCGCATGGAGTCCTGGCCGAGGTGTCCTTCCCTGCGCGGGCAGGCGCGGCATGAGCAAGCGGCCCACGGCGCTCATCGCGGAGGATGAACCACTACTGCGTGATTCGCTTGAGCGGCTGCTGCAATATGCGTGGCCCGAGATCGAGATTGTTGCCCGGGCGCGCAACGGAAGGGAAACGATCGACCTCTTTGAGCACTGCAAGCCGGATGTCTGCTTCCTGGACGTGCACATGCCGGGCTTGAGCGGTATTGAGGCGGCACGTCACATCGGTCGGCGAGCACATCTGGTATTCGTCACGGCATACGATAAGTACGCCTTGCAAGCATTCGCGCAGGGGGTGCTCGACTATCTCGTCAAACCCGTCGAGCCAGAGCGCCTAGCTGATACGGTCATGCGCCTTCAAGAGCGCCTGCGTGATTCGCAGCCAGCCTTGAACACAGAAATTCTCTTGAACGAGATGAGCGAAATGCTAGCTCGGCATGCGAAGTCCGCGCCGCTGCGCTGGATCAGAGCCTCTGTGGGACAGTCCATCAGCATGATCGCGGTCGGCGACATCGATTTCTTGCGTGCAGAGGAAAAGTATACGACGGTGGCGTGGCGTGATGATACAGGCACGCCGCAGGAGGGCATGATCCGCATGGCGCTTAAAGATATCGCCACGCAACTCGACTCGCTGCAGTTTGTAAAAGTGCATCGCTCCGTCATCGTCAATCTGCAAAGCGTCGAGCGTGTGATCCGCGGTCAAAATGAAACCGCCGAGGTGCACCTGAAGGGGCGCAAAGAGAAGTTGCCGGTTAGCCGAAGCTACCTGCATTTGTTTCGTCAAATGTAGAGCGTCTCCCGCCAAGGAGCCGCTGATGTTTCTTTGGTGCGCCCGGAGAGATTCGAACTCCCGACCTTCTGGTTCGTAGCCAGACGCTCTATCCAACTGAGCTACGGGCGCATGCGGCCGCGAATACTATCACAAGCGTCGAAGTTCGCCACGGCAACGTAAGTCGTTGCTTTTGCTCAGCATGAGGTTGAAAACCATGCAAATAACTGGCGGGCCACGACCGACGATGATGAGCACTATGTCTACGCCATAGCCCTATGATCTGATATCTGGTCTGGGCCGGATAACGCTCAACCTGGTGGCGGCGGGACGACGAGCGCTAGAACGGTTTTTGATCCGGCCGAGTCCCGGGGGGATCCCAAAATTGGTTGAATTCAGATTCGAGGGCGAGGGATTGTCGCGACGCGAGGCGGCGGTGCGGTGGCTTCAGGCGCAGTCAGGACCGGCGCGGCGCGCTGGCCCAAGGCGACGACTGGCGTGCGCGCGTCGATGCATCGAACCAGGCTTTTGGGGTTGATCGAAGCGGAGCCGGACCTAAAGCTGGTTGCGGTCGGTGAGCGCCTTCTGGCCGGGCATTGCCTTCGGCGAGCATAGGGCCGGCCTCCTCCCTGAGTTGTTGCGGGTAACGCATCACATCGGCCTCAGCGCCAGCTTCCCCGCATCGGTCAGCGCGCCGCAACGGAAAATCGTCGATCCCAGCTCTCCCGGATGGCCAGCCCATGAGTAATACACGGACGCGGCCAATTTTCCTTGTTCGGCAAACTGCTTCAACGCGCTGCGCATCGTGGCGATCAAATGTACGCGAACTCGGTCGTCCGCCGGACAGGGTTTGTCCCTATTATCGAACCCCCATTCCGTCAGCCAGCATGGCTTGGACGCGGTGCAGGCCGCGAAGGCGTCTTTGCCAAGAGCATCGACTAGCGCCGGAACCGTTCTGCGCGGATCGGCCGCCGGATAGGCATGAACGCCGTAACCGTCGACCAGCCCGTCGAGACCGTTCTGCCGCATGAATTCAAGCGTATCGGAAGCGGCGACGCCATCGAGCCTCTGCCCCGGCCTTTTGCCGGCCGGCCCGGCGCTGACCAGTCCGGCGGAGACGATCGGCGTGTTCCGGTTCACCTTCGCATGATCTCGCACGTCTTTCAGCGCCGCCGCGACCCGCAAATAGGCGCGGTAGCTGGCGGCGATGGCGCGGCCTTCCGCATCGTTGGCGTTATTGAGATCGGCCAGTCCCAGCATGCGTCCAGTTGCCTGGGCCGGGAGAAAATCGCCGTTGAAAAAGGGACCGTTGATCTCATTTCCCAATTCGAAGGCGGTCAGCCGCACGCCCGCCGCCTCCAGCGGCGCAAGCTGCGCCTCCAGGAAAGCCTTGAATTTCGCCGGATCGGCCCCGGTTATGCCCAGTTGCGCATAATTCAGCCCGATCGACGGATCGGCTGGGCGCTTGTTCGTGTTGGTGCTGCCTTGCGTCGGATAGATAATCGCCACCACACCGATGCCGCGTTCATAGGCGCGGATGATGAAATGGGTGAACTTGTCGCCGATCCCGGCGCGAACCGTCGTCACCCCAGCCTGCCGCAATTGCTCGACCAAGGCGTCCTGCTGCGGCGCGCTGATATGGTCGATATCGACCACATTCACGCCGACGACAGGTTCGGCGGCCAAAGCGAGGTGCGGCGCGAAACCGGCGACAAGGGAGAGTGCGATCGCATAGGTCTGTAATGGTTGCCTCAAAATGGGTAAACCCTCAGCGATTTGACGTACATGTGATGTCCGGCCGGATTGGCGGGAATTTTGCCGGCGTAATTCATCAGCGCCGTCGAAAGCGGATATCCGCTGCGTCCTTAATGGAATCCCTGGTGCTAATGGCGGCGACGGGTTCGCCGTCCACCTCGAAGATAATGTCCGCGGGCGTCCACAATACGCCATAGTCATGAAAGGCTTTGGAGAAGTTGTCGGTGAACGTGCTGTTAAAGCCGACGGCGGGCGGGAATTGGCCATCGATCTTGTTGTTATCGTGCAGTGTCAGACGCACGATATTGGGAAAATGAATTTTCGCGCTATCGATCTCGAAATGATCCTTGGTCACAAGCCAGAAGGCGTTGTTTAAACCGTCTATGTCGGCCGTCTTGATGGTCGCTTCAAAGAAGCCGAATTTCTGCTGTACCTGGCTGATCATGGAGCCGGTAGACCATTGCGCGCGGCAATTCGTGGCGTTGCGGGTTTGCAGCTGTAACCCGCTATTGGCCGCGACCACATTCTCGGGGCGGCGGCAGGATTTGAGGTAATCGTCGGATTGAAGCAGCCATTGCGACGAAAGCGCTGCGGGGTCTTGGAATCTGTCACGAAGGCGCATTTGTCTGGCCTGACCGATATTGCGCGAGCGCCGCGCGGTCCGCCAGCGTTACCGGCCGGCGCGTTCCCCAAGGCTGATTGAGGTTTCCCAAGGTAGCGGGTCCGGTCAGCGTCGCTGGATCGGCCGCGGACGCCGTCAGCAGACCCGAGGCCAAACAAACCGGAATCAGCAATGATCAGTCCAAAGGACAGTGCCAAGCACGTCCTGCGGGCCTTGAAGGCGAACGCCCGTCTGGGCTTCTGGAACGGCTCCCTGCCGCCCTTGATTACCGCATCGTCGCGCACACGGCACGTCGGGCCCGATGGGCGTCAAGAACATCACCGCTCAATCTCAACAGCGGACGCATCTTCACCCGCGACGGCGGGAAGTCCGCATCATGGGATCGAAGGGGGACTTGCTCAGAACCCTTGCCGCTGGTGCGGGCGTAGCATCGACTACGCCCGGCGTTCGCAGTTCTGTTCCGAGGTGGCGGAGAGGGAGGGATTCGAACCCTCGAAGGGCTTTTGACCCTTACGCCCTTAGCAGGGGCGCGCCTTCGACCACTCGGCCACCTCTCCGGATCGGAAACCGCTATCGCACTTCTCACGATAGCGTCTTATGCCCATCTTGGAGCGCGGGATGATACCTGCCTGGGGCAGCCTAGGCAAAGTTAAGCTAAACCTTGCGGCTGAGACTCAGACGTCGTCGACCATCGTCTCGTTGGAGGAATCCGAGCGCGAGTCCTGATCTTCCCGCTTGATGCGTTCGTAGATCTCCTCACGATGAACCGCCACATCCTTGGGCGCATTCACACCGACACGAACCTGATTGCCCTTGACGCCCAACACGGTCACCGTGACTTCGTTGCCGATCATCACGGTCTCGCCTACACGCCTGGTTAAAATCAACATAGGAGCTCCTTGCTTTTCCGGCCATGTACCGCGTCTGGCACCAGCACTCACGCGAGAGATTGTCACTCCCCACGCTACGGAAAATTTCATCTTGCTAAAAAATTGTTCGAATATCCGCGTTGGCTTGCGCTCAGCGCAATGAACCCTTGCTAGTTCTGCAATCTACTGCGCACCAGCGGTTCCACTCCGGCCAAAGCCGCACCGAGATTCTCTGGCTGGGTTCCACCGGCTTGAGCGAAGTCCGCTCTACCGCCACCACGGCCGCCAACCTGAGCAGCGACCGCGCCGGCAATATCGCCCGCTTTCATCTTCGCCATCAAATCCGCGGATACACCCGCCACCAACACGACCTTACCGTCTTGCACGGTTGCCAATACTATCACCGAAGAACCAAGCTTACTTTTTAGCCTGTCCAGCGCATCTCTTAAAGACCTCGCATCAGCTCCTTCTATCTGAGCAGCTAAAACTTTGACACCGTCCACATCCGTGGCCTGTGATGTCAAATCGCCGCCCTGTCCGCTCGCCAGTTTCGACTTGAGCTGTTGGACCTCTTTCTCCAACTTGCGCGACCGTTCAATAAGCTCGCGCACCTTCTCGTCCAGATCGTCGCGTCCACCTCGCAGCAAGGCCGACATCTCACGCAGCAGTTGATCGGTGCGTGCCACCCACTCGAATGCCGCCTGGCCCGTCACCGCTTCGATGCGCCGCACCCCCGCCGCCACGCCAGACTCCGAGGTAATCTTGAAAAATCCGATGTCGCCAGCTCGTTCGACGTGTGTACCGCCGCAGAGTTCCATGGAAAAATTACCAAAGGTGAGCACGCGCACGTCGCTCTCGTACTTTTCACCGAAAAGCGACATCGCTCCAGCCGCCTTTGCTTCTTCCAGCCCCATGACGCGTGTCTCTGCCTGCGCATTGTCACGTATGGCTTCGTTTACCAACGCTTCCACGCGGTGCAGTTCATCTGAAGTGATGGCTTGCGTATGAGAAAAATCGAAGCGCAACCGTTCCGCCGCTACCAGCGAGCCTTTCTGTTGCACGTGCTTGCCTAGCACCTGCCGCAGGGCGGCGTGCAGTAGATGCGTTGCCGAGTGATTGAGCGCAATCGACTTCCGGCGTGCCTGATCCACTTGCGCTTCGACGGCATCACCGACATGCAGCTCGCCGGATTCGAGCTGCCCGGTATGTGCGAACGACGCGCCGATTTTCTGCGTGTCGCGGACTGAGAACGTCGCCGAGGTCGTGCGTAGCACACCGCTATCGCCGACCTGACCGCCGCTTTCCGCGTAGAACGGTGTGTGATCCAGCACCACTTGGCCTTCCTGGCCGGGGCGCAGAGCCTCGACCACCGACCCGTCGAAAATCAACGAGGTGATCAACGCGTCACCGGCCAGTCGCGTGTATCCCGAGAAACTGGTCTTGCCGGATAAGTTAAGCGAATCGCTCAACGCCGCGCCGAATTTGCTGGATGCCTTCGATAAAGTCCGCTGCGCCTCGAGGGCCGTATCGAACCCCTCTTCGTCAATGGACAAGCCGCGCTCGCGCGCGATATCCGCAGTCAGATCCGCGGGGAAACCGTACGTATCCGAGAGACGGAACACGACCTCGCCCGGAATCACGCTGGTCTTGAGTTTTGCCGTCTCCGCATCGAGCAATGCCATGCCCGTGGTCAGCGTTTCGGCAAACCGAATTTCTTCCTGCGCCAGGACTTGTGTGGCTCGTGACTCGCCTTCCACCAGTTCCGTGTAGTAACTACCCATCTCCCGCACCAGCGGTGCAACGAGCTTGTGAAAAAACGGCTGCGTCTGACCCAATTTATAGCCATGCCTCACCGCGCGACGAATGATCCGTCGCAAGACATAACCTCGACCCTCGTTGGAAGGCACGACGCCGTCGATGATCAGAAACGTGCAAGCCCGGATGTGGTCAGCGATGACGCGCAGGCTGGAAGAACTGATATCTGTGGTGCCGGTGAGTTCTGCGGCAGCGTGTACCAGCGACTTGAACAGATCGATGTCATAGTTGCTGTGCACGCCTTGCATCACCGCTGCTATGCGCTCCAGCCCCATCCCGGTATCGACGGACGGTTTCGGCAGCGGCGTGAGAAGACCGTCCGCTGCGCGGTCGTACTGCATGAAGACCAGATTCCAGATCTCAACGTAGCGATCGCCCTCTTCCTGCGGGGACCCCGGCGGTCCACCCTCGATCTCTGGGCCGTGATCGTAGAAAATCTCGGAGCAAGGACCGCAGGGCCCGGTTTCGCCCATCGACCAAAAGTTCGACTTTTCGCTCATACGGGTGCAGCGTGTCGGATCGATGCCGATCTCCGTCACCCATATACGCTCCGCATCATCGTCTTCCTGGTAGACGGTCACCCACAACCGCTCCTTCGGTATACCCAGCGTGCCAGTGATGAAATTCCAGGCAAAGTGGATCGCCTCGCGCTTGAAGTAGTCCCCAAAACTGAAATTCCCCAACATTTCGAAGAATGTATGGTGCCGCGCCGTGTAGCCGACATTCTCCAGGTCGTTATGCTTGCCGCCTGCACGAACGCAGCGCTGCGCCGTGGCAGCACGGGTGTACGGACGCTGTTCCTTGCCGAGAAAGACGTCCTTGAATTGCACCATGCCGGCGTTGGTGAAAAGCAGCGTCGGATCATTTCCCGGCACTAACGAACTCGACGGCAGCACCGTGTGACCGTTTTTACGGAAGAACTCCAGGAAGCTTGCCCGGATCTCCGAACTGCTCATCGACTTCAATTTGGCATCGCGTTTCATAGATCTTCTGTTTCCGCGTCGAGTTCGACATCAATACCCAGGGCACTTCGGATCTGCGCGCCCGTGTAACCCCGATAGGCCAGGAAGCGCGCCTGTCGTTGCCGGTCAGCGTAATGAGTCGCCCGCTGGCCGCCAAACTTCTTGGCGCAAGCCTTGCGCAAGTGCAAAATCCAGTCCGGATAAGCACTTAGATGCTCCTCGACGGCAGTACCCTGGATACCATGGGATTTTAGCTCACGACGCACCCGCAGGGGGCCCTGTCCACGCGCGGCGTGATAGGCCACAAAATTCTGCATATAGCGCAGATCGTCAAGCAGATTTTCGGCGCGCAGTATCTCGAGGAGCGGGTCGACGACCTCTGGATCGTAGCCCTTATCGATGAGTTTTTTTCGCAGGTCACCAGCCGCATGATCGCGACGGGCTAGGGAATCGAGGGCCGCGACGCGCGCGGCGCGCGCATCCAGCGGTTCAACAGGCCGTCGGGCCAGAACTTAAGCCTCTTTGACGTCGCCGCCGCTGTTCATCGTCGCTTTCACCGGTATCAGCTTGGTGCGGACTTGCAACTCCACATCCTGTGCAATCTCAGGATGTTGTTGCAGGAAAGTGCGCACGTTCTCCTTGCCCTGTCCGATTCGCTCACCCTTATAGCTGTACCAGGAGCCGGACTTCTCGATCAGGTTGTGCGCCACGCCCAACTCGATCAGCTCGCCCTCCCGGGAGATACCGGTGCCGTACATGATCTCGAATTCGGTTTCACGGAATGGCGGGGCAACCTTGTTCTTCACCACCTTGACACGGGTCATCGATCCAATGACTTCCTCGCCGTTTTTGATCGCGCCGATACGCCGGATGTCCATCCGGACGGAGGAATAGAACTTGAGGGCGTTGCCGCCTGTTGTCGTCTCGGGATTGCCGAACATCACGCCGATCTTCATGCGAATTTGATTGATGAAGACGACGATCGTATTGGATCGCTTGATGTTACCGGTGAGCTTGCGCAGCGCCTGAGACATGAGGCGCGCCTGCAGACCCATGTGCTGATCACCCATCTCGCCTTCGATCTCAGCCTTGGGGGTCAACGCGGCCACCGAGTCCACGACCACGATGTCGACGGCGCCAGACCGAACCAGCATATCGGTGATCTCGAGCGCCTGTTCGCCCGTGTCCGGTTGCGACACGAGCAGGTCGTTCACGTTTACACCGAGCTTTTCCGCATACACAGGATCGAGCGCATGCTCGGCGTCCACGAACGCGGCGGTGCCGCCGTTACGCTGAGCTGAAGCGATGATGGACAACGTCAACGTGGTCTTGCCCGATGACTCAGGTCCGAAGATTTCTATGACACGGCCGCGCGGCACACCGCCGACGCCGAGCGCGATATCGAGGCCCAGCGAACCGGTCGAAATGGCTTCGACCTCGTACGTCGCGGCGGCCTCGCCCAGTCGCATCACCGAGCCCTTACCGAACTGTTTTTCGATCTGGCCCAATGCGGCAGCAAGCGCTTTCTTCCGGTTCTCTTCCATGGCAAATCCTCAAAAATTTATGCTGATATTATTTCACCATCCAGCCCCCCGCGCTTGCTTCAAATGCATCGAAAGCGAAGAGATTTCTAATGACTCGCGGCGTTATCCAGTAGTGACCAGCTATCGACTACTGTATAAACCGAGCCGCGCGCATGGCGGTCGGACCGAACGAGGCAAATAGACCGGGCGGACCAGGATAAGGCGTCGATTTTGGGCATGGCGGACGTTGCAATGACACTGCGCGCGAGCGTCACGTGCGGCCGGAAAAGTTCGTCCGATGGTGTCGACTCCACTGCAGCGCGCAGCGCCGCCAGAAGGGCGTGCAGCGCGAACGGAATAGTCGATGTGCACGCCACCACCGCACGCGCCTGCTGCCACGACTCGAGATGATCGAAGCGCACCGGAAAGCTCGGCGTGCGTCGCGCAGCCTCGGCAGCGACCAACTGAGTAGCTGCCAACCGCTCTGCTGACACTTCGCCCAAAAACAATAGCGTGAGATGCAAATTGGACGGCGGGGTCATTCGACCTCGCGTTCCCATGTCGAGTTGCGCTTGCGCGCGCTCCATCGCGAGTCGTTCAGGCACATCCGGCCAGATCGCAAAGAAAAGTCGCACGCGCTGCCGCACTCCTACAGTGACAGGATGCCTTGCAAGGCAAAGCGTACGGTCTTGCGCCGAACCGTGTCGCGATCGCCGCGGAACAGTTTGCGCGCCGTACGCACCTCGATACGTCGGCCGTTGCGTACCGCCCAGCCAAACCACACCGTGCCCACCGGCTTATCGGGCGTACCGCCGCCGGGGCCTGCGATGCCGGTGACGGCGACTGCAACCGACGCGGCGCTTGCCCTTAGGGCACCCTTGGCCATGGCAAACGCGCTGGCCTCACTCACCGCACCTTCTTTGGCAAGGACGCTTCGTGGCACGCCGAGCGCACGCGACTTGGCATCGTTGCTGTAGGTCACGAATCCCTCCAACACCCAGCCTGAGCTTCCCGCAACATCCGTCAGCACCTTGGCAATGAAGCCGCCGGTACACGACTCAGCCGTCGCGATGCTCCGCTGATGGTGTGCAAGATGCCGTCCGACCCGTTTCGAGAGCCGCTCCAGCATGGCATCGGTCGGACCCGTGCCACGCCGTGCCGCGCTCATGGCTTGCGGTCGAGTACGAGCTTTTGCACGCGCCAGTTGAGCACTTCGGCGACGTACAATTCGTTCTCGCTCGGACACGCCATCTCGTGGATCCAGCCAAACTCACCCAACTCCTTGCCCGCACGTCCAAATTTGCCGAGTACTTGGCCTTCGAGGGTCAGCTTGTAGATGCGGCCAGGGTACGCATCGGCAGCGAACAACACCTGCCGTGGACCGGGCGTGATGCAAATGGCCCATGGCGCCCCGGACTGCCGTGCACCGCCTGACTGATTTTTTTCACCGATCGGCTGGCGCGCATCCGCATCCACCGCGACGTCGATGGTCATCACCCGCAGAAATTTGCCGTCACCGTCGAATACCTGAATGCGTCGGTTACCGCGGTCCGCGACGTAAACGTTGCCTTGCGCGTCGGTCGCCAAGCTATGCGGCGTGTCGAACTGCCCTGACTTATCGCCGGGCTCACCCCACGACATCAACCACACGCCGTGTTTATCGACCTTGGCGACGCGCGAATTGATGTAGCCGTCGCTGATAAAGGTGTCGCCGGCGGCATTCCAGGCCACGTCCGTGACTTGGCGGAAGTACCCGTCTCGCGGCGGCAGCGGCGGCTGCGGGTGTTTGAGCGGCTCCGTGCCGTCGTCGGATGCCTCCTGCTTGCGACCGAAGACCATCTGCACACGCCCGGCAGGATCGAATTTGACGATCATGTCCGAACCCTTGTCGACGGCCCAGATGTTGTCCTTTACATCAACCTTGACTGCATGTGCAAAAGACCAGGCATAGAGGTTGTGACCGATCTCGCGCAGGTAGCGGCCGTCGGGACCGAACTCAAGCAACTGCGCCGCCGCTGCGCCGTACGCCGGACCGGTGCTATTGGCCCGCGTGAAAACGAACACGTGCTTTTTCGAGTTGACCGCAATTCCCGGAACCTCACCAAGGTATAGGTTCTTGGGCAGCTTCAAAAAATCCGGCACTGACCGGAATGGAATGTCCGGCACCTCCGCGGCGGTGTCGGCCATACTCACAGTCGCGGTCGGCGCTGCGACGATGAGCAGCGCTAGCAGAGCATATTTCATACGCCATGCTAACTCCGAAACGCATCAATGTACGAACGCTTGCTGCAGCCAGCTGTCGCTTCGACGCAAGAGATCCGCTCGTACGGCCGAGTCCTCCAATTGGTGGTCAAGCCCCTCTTCGATCACCAGTTCGTTCTTGACATGCGCGCCGTTCAGACGATCCGCCATCAATCTTGACTGCAATACACTCACATTCGCATCGAGCGTGCCGTGAAATATCAACACGGGCGCTTTGAATTGATCGGCATGACGAGCCGGTGAACCTTCGCGCGTATGCGGACCGCTGCCCACATAATCACTCACCAACAGGAAATCGTCCCAGTTCCGGTGCTCCTCGACCAATTCGGGAAGATCAGTCACGGGCGCCACGGCAACGACCGCCTTGAACAAACTGGGATCGACGATCGCGGACTGCAACGCGGCGTAGCCACCGTATGACCACCCGACGATTGCGATTTTCGACGCATCGGCAATGCCCGACTTCACCAACCATCGGCCCGCATCGACTACATCGCCGATGGCCACGTTCCAAGACTTGAAACCCTTGTCGCGAAACCAGGCATCACCATAACCGGATGAACCGCGATAGTTCGGCTGCAGTACTGCATATCCCCGCAAGGCAAAATATTGAGGCAACCAGTCGAATCCCCACTCATCACGTGACGCCGGGCCGCCATGCGGCATCACAATCGCGGGTAAGCCCTTCGCGTCAACGACTCCCGGAGGGAGCGTCAGGTAGCCCGGGATCATGACGCCATCGGAGGCGGGATAGGTCACGGTTTTCACACTGGCGAGCTTGACGTTCTCGAGCGGGCCGCGTGCCACCAGGAACGTGTTCAATTTCATCGCCTTTCGATCGAAGACATAGTAAGCGCCGGGATCGGTATCGGCATGCGCGAAGATGAGGAATACACTCTCGTCCGCACTCGAATCCACCACGTCTACTGCACGACCCGGCAGCGCTTTGGCTAACGCCTTCAGCATGCCTTCCACCGCCGCATCGGTATAGACAGCGCCGCGTTTTTCGGTCACATATGAGACGCCGATAACGCGTTCACGCCGACCGATACGCATCAGATCATTCACGTCCACGTCGTCCCGGGCGGCGATCAGAGAGAGACTTTGCGTCCCGTCGAGTGCCACCGTGTAAATCGCATCTCGGCCTTCTTTTTTGAGAATGCCGTACACCACGTTTTGATCGCTATCCACGGCCAGCGGGATGAAGCCCGCGCACGCTTGCTTGAGGTCACAGAGTCTCTGCCAGTCGCTCGAGTGGGCGGCGCGATACGAATAGATCGGTTTCGCACGTACATAGTCGTCACCGAACCTTGCAATGGATCCCATGATCCGTACCGCGCCCTCGGCATCGCTCAAGTAGGTGACCGCGTCACGCCGCGGGTGCTCGAGGATCTTGGCAGTTCCCGTCTTGCTATCGATCAGGTCTACACCTAGGCCCTCATTGTCACTGCCAAGGTGAGATCCAATATGGTCATCAGGGATGTGATAACGGGTCATCAAGAGGTTCCCATCGCGCGCCGCCAGATTGCCGATGACCTGTCCGCCGCCAATCAGAAAACCGCGTGAGTGCGAATTCTGGCGGGTGCTCAGCATCTTCGCATTGCTGCCGTCGGCATTCACCGCCACGATGCGAGTCGCAGTGAAAGGGCCCGTCGAAGCAGTAGTCGATACCGCAAAGACCTCACACACCAACCTATCATCAGATACCCAGTCGCACTTCTCTAGCCGCATGGGTTTCCCATCCACCGAGAACGCAACACTGACTCTGGGGTCCGCTCCTAGCGTCGACACATACAGGGTCGAGCCTTGTCCGGCGATAGCGCCGAGATAGGCAACTCGTTTTGCGTCGGGCGAAAGCCGCATTCGCGACACCGAGGGCCGCGCGCCGAATGCTGCCGCCGCGTCGAACGGTGGCAAGTCCGCGGCAGCGCTGACGCCACTCACGGCAAGGCTTACCAGCAACATACCTTTGAACATCAGCTGCTTCCTGCATCAGTCGGGCTTGCTTGATAGCACGCACAATTCCTGATCGGGGGGCGTGTTTACAAAATGCAAATGCAGCCGTGACGTAGTCGATGGGTGATGGTGCCGTCGTTCGGCTCGTGACCGCTGACGCCGACCAAGCAACCGAGGCCGAGCGACACGGTGCCGGCAATGACACCCAGTTCGCGCTGACCGCTCCAGCGCCACACGCGCGGTGCCACGCATGCATGCGTAACATCCGGCGCACCTCGACCCCGCCCCCTCCGGTTAGTGGCGCTTGGGCGCCGGGCCACGGTAGAGTCAGACAGGTCTGCCATTATCATGAGATGCACAAGTGCCTGTAATCGATAATTTGACGAGCCGTGTCGCCGCGCTGTTATGCCTACTCTTGGGCATCGGCGGACTCGCGTTGGCGGCTGACGGAAAGCCGCCAGTGACCATCGTCCGGGCGGCGCATCTGATCGACGGCCGGGGCGGCGCGGTGCTATCACCGGGCATGGTCCGCATTGAGGGTGACCGGATCGTCGCGGTGGGCAGCACGCTGCCGTCGACCAGCGGAGCGTTGCAGATCGACTTGGGCGATGCCACTTTGCTGCCTGGCTTCATCGATCTTCATACGCATCTGACCGGCCGCAGCGACGTGCACTGGGAGGATGCGCTGACCAAGACGACACCGGCCGAGGACGCGCTCTGGGGCGCTCACTGGGCGCAGGTCACGCTGCTGGCGGGATTCACCACGGTGCGCGACATGGGACCGACGTGGCCTTACACGGATGTAGCACTGCGCAACGCTATCGAAGCGGGCGCCGTGCCGGGGCCACGGATGCTGGTAGCGGGGGCCTACATTTCATCCACCGGCGGCGCGGGCGATGCCCAGCAATTTTCACCGTATGTACAGGTGCCCCTGGTGCACAACCTGGCAGACGGGCCGGAAGAGATTACCAAGCAGGTACGTACCAACTTCAAGAACGGCGCCGACTTCATCAAGGTGCTTGCGACTGGCGCGGTGCTGTCCAAAGGCATTCCTCCGGGAGCCCAGCAGTACTCCGAGGAGGAACTGCGGGCGGCAG